>NZ_JBNCAT010000002.1:0-175737 GCF_049808495.1 Acinetobacter sp. G11 | reverse complement strand
TTGAGTCTTGCTAAGGTGCTTCGCGCAATTCTTTTCGCGCCAAGATGATAGAGCTTTTCCTGCTGGGATTCGAGATTGGATTGAATGTCTCTTAAGCTTTGCCGACAAGAAAGTTGGGACATTAATATGGCAACAAACTGATCCCAGCGGGTGGCTGATCTTAATTTTTGCCCAGAGTGGTGCAGTTTTGCCAGACGTTCAAAATCTTGTCTTAAAATGGGTTTGAGTAATTGATGAAATACGGTATTCTGATGTGACAAAACCTGAGTCCTTTATAGTTAAAGTGTTTGTTTGCACTCATATTTTAACTATTTAGACTCAGGTTTTTTTTATTTAAAGTAAACTGTGGGACAGTAGTGCCTTCGGGTGCTTTTTTACTTTTATTCGCCTTATCCGCTGTTAATTATGGATAAATTTGGCAGAAAAAAACACACACCTTTAACACGCCATTCATCTTCAATGCCAGGCCTTGTTCTATTCTTATTTCAAGAGATAACAAACGCTTTCCACTGGAGTCTACCATGAAATTCAATTCAGTTTTATTTGCTACAGTCATTGCCACTTCTGCTATTGCGACTACAAGCACTTATGCAGGCAATACGACCAATGTGGCTTTAACTTCTGCACTTGGTAGTGTTGTAGGAACGGCGGTAGGCAAACAAATGGGCGGTAACACTGGTGCAATGATTGGTTCTGTCATTGGTGGTGCGGGCGGTGCTGCGGTTTCAGCAAATAAACGTGACCGTACTGGCGCTGCAATCGGAGCTGGTTTAGGTGGTGTAGGCGGTTATACCCTCGGGAAAAACATGGGTGGTTCTACGGGTGGCTATATCGGTTCTGCCTTAGGTGCTGCAGGTGGCTCGGTACTGGGTAAAAAAGTTTCAGAAGACCGCCGTTATGATGACCGTTATGACCGCCGTTATAATAGCTATGACAATCGTCGTTACAGTCGTCGTTAATTCGCCATTAATGATCGGACTCTTTAAAGCACCTTCTGGTGCTTTTTATTATTCATCATGGTAACTCATATTAATTATGAACAAATCTGGAAGATGAAAAATACAAATAATCAACAACTCATCCATTTTCATTTCTAAATTTTTGCTTACATTTAACGCAAGAAATAACAAAAGCCTCCAAAAGGAGTTTTGCCATGAAATTTAATTCCATCATTCTTGCTGCTGTAGTGACTTCATCTGCTTTAACCATGAGTACAGCCTATGCAGGCAATACAACAAATACAGCCTTAACTTCTGCCCTAGGCGGTGTCGTAGGTGCCGCAGTGGGGAAACAAATGGGTGGCACCACTGGCGCAATGATCGGTTCTGCAATCGGTGGTGGTGCAGGTGCAGGTGTTGCTGCCAACAAACGTGACCGTACGGGTGCCGTAATTGGCGGAGCTTTGGGCGGTGCTGGCGGTTATACCGTAGGTAAAAATATGGGTGGTACCAACGGCGGCTATATCGGTGCCGGATTAGGTTCTGCCGGTGGTGCAGTACTGGGTAAAAAAGTAAGCGAAGACCGTCGCTACGATGACCGTTATGATCGTGATGAGCGTCGTTATAATGATCGCTATGATCGCCGTTATGACAGCTACCGTTATGGTGACCGCCATGACAATGGCCGTCACTTAGGTTGGTACAAAAACGGTAAACGTTAATTCATCGCGATATCATTAGGTTGGTACAAAAACGGTAAACGTTAATTCATCGCGATATCAAATGACATTAAAGCACCTTCGGGTGCTTTTTTCATACTTGTACTTCACCTAAACATATTTACACAACATTTATATCGAAAAAAAACGATATACAAGTTCAGGTAGGCAGCGTATGCTTTTCTTAGCCCTGATATTAGAGAAAACCAATGCATTCGTTAAGAGATACCCAATTTTCAATTCTGGACCTAGTTCCTGTTCGTGAAAATAAAAGCATTCAATCTTCATTACATCATGCACTTGCTTTAGCTCAACATGCCGAAAAATTAGGTTATAAACGCTTATGGCTGGCAGAACATCATAATATGGATGGTATTGCCAGTTCAGCCACTGCCGTATTACTGGGTTATATCCTCGCCAATACCCACACTTTAACGGTGGGTTCAGGCGGCATCATGCTACCGAACCATGCCCCTTTAATAGTTGCAGAGCAATTTGGTACTTTGGCAACACTCTATCCAAACCGTATTGAACTTGGTCTTGGTCGTGCACCGGGTACGGATCAAAATACAATGCGTGCACTGCGTCGTGGCCGTCAGGAAACTGAAGATCAATTCCCACAAGATGTGCTGGAAATTCTGCAATATTTTAAAGCGCCTGTTCCACATCAACGTATCGTTGCCACGCCTGGACAGAATACGCATGTTCCGGTCTGGTTACTCGGTTCAAGTTTGTTTAGCGCACAACTGGCCGCAAAGTTGGGTCTACCCTATTCATTTGCCTCCCATTTTGCACCGCGAATGCTCGATCAGGCGATCAAGCTATATAGAGAGAACTTTGAGCCCTCTGAATACCTGGATCGGCCTTATGTTTCAATGGGTGTTCCTACGGTGGTGGCCCAAACAGATGAAGAAGCTGAATATCTGGCAACCAGTGCCTACCAGCGTGTTTTGGGCTTAATGCGCGGACAAAGCCTGAAACTGAAAGCACCAGTTAAAACCATGGAAGGACTTTGGTCACCCGCAGAAAAAATGTCGGTCGATAATTTCTATGCCATGGCACAAATTGGCTCTCCTGAAACGGTCAAAGCCGGTTTAGAAAAGCTGTTAGAGAAATATAATGTAGATGAATTTATCTTTACCTGTGACATCTATGACACAGATAAACGAATTGAAAACTTTGAATTATTGATGAATATTAAAAATTCTTAATACTTTCTTAGATGAGCATTTAAAACAGCATCTTATTGAGGTGCTATTTTTATCTCCAATACCCATTCAGTTCATCATTTAATCGGCTTTTGCCGACAAGATAGAACTGCACTTACGCGCTTGGTTCGCATAGACATCATTATATAAAACAATACATTTTAATGATAAAATCTGGCCCCTAATGATACGTCTTTATTTTTTATTATCAAATAGTTGAACAAATTAACGCAATAAATCAGCAGCCTAAATGATTAACAAAAATGCTCATATTATTTTAAGCACTTAGGCAAATTACATTGTCAGTCTTTCTCATACACTTGTAGCGAAATAATGATTTTACAGGTGTGCAGGATGGCTTCAATCGACTTGGAAAAAATGCTGAATAAAGTCAAAAATACGCAATGGACTTTATCTGATATTGACTGGGATGCCCCCGGGAAAGGAATTGATCACCGCTGAACAATGGCCAAATCTTAAAGAATTTATGGCCGATTTAATGTGGATTGAGCATGTCGGTGCACGCGCATTTGCAGCAATGTCAAAAAAGACACCCAATCCTGTATTGGCAGAAATGTATGCCATTTTTCATGCTGAAGAACAACGGCATGCCAACGCAGAAATGGCACTCATGAAACGCTGGGACATGCTCGAACATGACATACCCAAGCCCAATAAAAATCTGCGTCTGATTATTCAATGGCTAGATCGCTATGCAGATGATATGCCCTTCTATATCTTGGGTGCTGTCATTCCAATGCTGGAAGTTGCCCTAGATGGCGCTTTATGTACTTTTTTGCTGGACAGCGTCGATGATCCGGTTTGTCACCAGGCATTTAAATTGATCAATGGCGATGAAGCACGTCATCTTGGTGTGGGTTTTAGTGTCATGGAAGCCCAAGGCTATAATAAAACCTTGATTCAACTTGCCCAGATGGCTGCCCGAGCCATAGACCCTCGCATACTGCTCGGTATTTTGGCTTATTTACCGCTCATCAATAAAATGCGTGACAATGTGATCAAACTCGGGCTTGCAGAAGAAAAACTCTATGCAGCAATGAGCAAATTTTCCAGAATTGGCGGCCGAACTGCTGCGGGTCGCCGTAATCCCTGGTATCAGATTATCCAGTTCCATGCCTACAAGGTAATCGACCGCAAACAGAAATGGTTTCATATTCCTGTTGATGCCATGGTGACGATGACTGACAAGATTCCAGAAAAATCTTTACCTAAAGTTCCATCTTGGATATACCAGTTAACTACAGAACCAACTGCAACAAAGTAAAAAATAAGAAAGGATATAAAAATGGTTAACAAGAAAAAGAATCCACAGGATGGGTTCTTTCAGAATTCACCCGATTTTTTCCAGAAATTCCAAGGAAAAATCGTTGCTTCTGAAGATATTAAAAACTTTGATTTTACAGATTTAAATGTGGCTGTGGTTGGGGGCAATCAAATGACAGTCATGCACCTGGAACAGATCTGTAATACTGCAAAATTTGTAAAAGTATTTCAAATTACCCCGCTTTTTATCTTGCCTCAAACTGAAAAAGGCATTCATAAACTGCTTTCGCATCCTTTAATTATTAAAAATCGGCGCTTATTTAATACCCGCATCAAATCCTTACTGGCTATTCGCTATCTGGAGTCGCAAGTTCAGGATACCTGGTTAAAACGCCAGCTGATGCCCAACTCAGCATCTGGGAACAAGGTTTTTCTCAAATCGGATCGTTATTACACTGCGCTGCAACGGGAAAATTGCAAGCTGATTACCTGGCCTGTGGTAAAAATCACTGAACATGCTGTACAAAGCATGGAAGGTGTTGAACATCTAGTGGATGTCATCATTACTACCTATTGAGGGTGGCAATAAAATTCTTCCATAAATCATTTTAGAAACTAAAACTTGTTCGTAAAGCTGAAATTGTAAATGGATTTTTTAGTCGATATTAGATTCACGAGTGTGGCAAGGATGCCACACATTCCCCATCCTTGCGCTGCGTTTTAAAGCAGTGCTTAAAACTGGCTCAGGATGTTGTGTATGGGGAATAAAGACTTTTCTTGCGAACTCAAGATATATTTTGAGTTCTCATTTTAGTCTGTCAAAAGTAGGGTTCAGCCTACACAAAGTGACTTAAACTCTTAAAGAAAAGATAAGGCTGTGGAAAAATAAAATATAAATAAATATCAAATATTTAAATATAACAAGATCATCATGTTGATTTGTACGGAAATAAAATTCAAATTATGGAACAGCAATGGTATATCAGCCTCTTTTCATCCTGTTTATTTTACTATGCCAATGTATTGATAATGATTTTTAGTCTTTTGATAACGCAAATAACTAGATGTTAATTCACCAGATGGCTTGATGACTAAAATATCAATATTTTTAAGATCATTCGCAACACGAATATAGTGCCGGTTCATATCGAAAGGCTGAATATGCTTCGGATAATAATTGCAGTCATAATCGACATCGATATGGTTCATGGTTTGAGTTCTGGTTTTAAACACATCGGCAGCTTGATATTTCGCATTTCTAATTTGTGCCGCCTGAATGTCGTATGCACCTACACAACTGCTGCCAATATAGGTACTTGAAATAAAATAAGTGGGGACTTTATTCAGCTCGGTTTGCTGAATGGATCGTATAAACCCTCTATCATTCACCGCCTGAGTAACGACTTTATTGCCCTGTTTAAACTGCACATAGGATTCAAATTCACGCATCGTACCGCCAGATGAAATATCAAATGTATAAAATTTCAGCTTTCGGTCAGGGCTATAATTCACAAAAACCATGTTTTTGCTGGTTAATTTTTTAAAATCATAAGCAAAACTTTGCGGATTCTGTTCAATAAATGCAGCAATTTTCGAAGCCACTTCCTGATTCACAGCCTCAATTTCATAGCGATCAGTGAAACGGATTTGATCATATCGCTTGACCATTTGGGTTTCAAAATCAGTCAGCGGTTCTGCCAAAACATGCGTACCTATCAGACTAAATCCAACAAAACCAAGAGCAATTTTATTTATTTTTAATAGTTTATTCATATAATTAAGCTCTTTATTTTCGATTATAAAAAATGGAGTTAAATTGGTATTTAACTCCATTTTCAAATTAGCCAATACGACGTTTTAAACCTGTCATCTGTAAGACACGGGTAGAAATTTCTTCAATCGACATTTCAGAAACGTTCAGATATTTAATCCCTTCTGAAATATAAATGCCTTCTACGGCACGCAGTTCCATCTGGCATTGATTAAAACTTGCATAACGGCTATTGGCTTTACGTTCGCTACGAATCGCTACAAGTCGGTCTGCATCAATCATCAAGCCAAACAGCTTGTGCTTGTGTGCCTTTAACACTGCAGGTAAACGGTTGTCATCCAGGTCTTCTTCGGTCAGCGGATAATTTGCCACACGAATTCCAAACTGTAATGACAGATAAATTGAAGTCGGTGTTTTACCGGAACGGGAAACCCCAATCAGGATCAGATCGGCCTTGTCATAATGACGTGTGCGTGCGCCATCATCATTATCCAAGGCAAAATGTACCGCATCAATACGTGCTTTATAAGACTCAGAATCGGTCACGGCATGGGTTTGTCCGACTAAAGTCGTAGGCGCAGTACCCAAAACTTCCGACAATTTACCAATAAGACCTTCAAAAACATCAAGATTTACTGCATTTGCGGTATTGATAATATCACGCACATACGGGTCTACTAGGGTATCAAACACCAAAGGTTGTTGCCCGTCCTGATCGGCACGCTGGTTGATTTCAGCCACCACATTCATCGCAGCTTCTTCTGAGGTGATATAAGGAATAATATGAATGTCAAAATCTACATGAGGAAACTGTGCTAACAGTGAATGTCCAAGGGTTTCAGCAGTAATTGCAGTCCCATCGGAGATAAAAAACACACTGCGCTTAATCTGTTTACCTTCTGACATTAAAATTCTCCTTAAATATTTGTCTAAGTGCTGTAAAATCTTTATAGTAAACCGATCTTACATGAGTGTCGCCGAGTAAATCAAAAAGCTGGGCGATTTGTTATAATTTCATGCCAAGATAGTGATTAATACTGCATAAGTGGAGTAACAACTTTGGAAGCGCGCGTAATTGGTCTAGAAAAATTAGGGAAACACGACGTTGAACTCGTTGGTGGGAAAAACTCATCACTGGGTGAAATGATCAGCCATTTGTCTAATGCTGGTGTATCAGTACCGGGTGGTTTTGCAACCACAGCTGCTGCGTATCGTGAATTCCTCGAGCAAAGTGGCCTAAACGCTAAAATCAACGCCGAGCTTGCAGCGCTTAATGTTGATGACGTAAAAGCTCTGGCAGAAACAGGCGCAAAAATCCGTCAATGGATTGTCGAAACTCCGCTTACAGCAGAACTCGAAAAGGAAATTCGCGAATCTTTCGCTGCTCTTTCAAACGGCAACCCTGACATCGCGGTTGCCGTTCGTTCATCTGCAACAGCAGAAGACTTGCCAGATGCATCATTTGCAGGACAACAAGAAACCTTCCTGAACATCCGTGGCATCGACAACGTTCTTGTCGCCATTAAGGAAGTATTTGCTTCACTTTATAACGACCGCGCAATTTCTTACCGTGTACACCAAAACTTTGCTCACGACATCGTAGCGTTGTCAGCTGGCGTGCAACGCATGGTCCGCTCTGAAACTGGTGCAGCTGGTGTAATGTTCACACTGGACACAGAATCTGGTTTCCGTGATGCAGTGTTTATTACCGCTTCTTATGGCTTGGGTGAAATGGTCGTTCAAGGTGCAGTTAACCCTGACGAATTCTATATTTCCAAACCGCTTCTTAAAAACGGCAAACATTCTATCCTGCGCCGCAACCTGGGCTCTAAACACCAAAAAATGATTTATGGTGAAGAAGGTGCAGCAGGCAAATCTGTCGTTGTTGTCGATGTTGAAAAACAAGAGCGTCAACAATTTGCTTTAAATGATCATGAACTGCAAGAACTTGCAAAACAGGCTTTGATCATTGAAGAACATTACGGTGCTCCAATGGACATCGAATGGGCCAAAGATGGTGATGACGGTCAGCTTTATATCGTTCAGGCACGTCCAGAAACCGTAAAAAGCCGTGAAAATGTCGGCACTATGGAACGCTACCTGTTAAAACAAAAAGGGACTGTAGTCTGTGAAGGCCGTTCAATCGGTCAACGTATCGGTTCTGGTAAAGTCCGCATCGTCACTTCGATTAAAGAAATGGACAAAGTTCAAGACGGTGATGTGCTTGTATCTGACATGACTGACCCGGATTGGGAACCAGTGATGAAACGTGCTGCTGCCATTGTCACTAACCGTGGTGGCCGTACCTGTCACGCTGCCATCATTGCACGTGAACTGGGTGTTCCAGCGATTGTAGGTTGTGGTAATGCAACTGAAGTCCTTACTGATGGTCAGGAAGTAACAGTTTCTTGTGCCGAAGGTGATACAGGCTTTATCTATGAAGGCGCTTTAGATTTCGAAGTTCAACGTAACTCTATCGAATCTATGCCTGCGCTTCCATTTAAAGTCATGATGAACGTGGGTAACCCTGACCGCGCATTTGACTTTGCACAAATTCCAAACGCAGGTATTGGTCTGGCACGTCTTGAATTCATCATCAACCGTATGATTGGCGTGCATCCTAAAGCATTACTCAACATTGACAGCCTTCCACGCGAAACTCGCGCAGCTGTAATGGCACGTACTGCAGGTTATGCATCTCCAATCGAATTTTATGTCGAAAAACTGGTTGAAGGTATTTCTACCCTTGCTGCTGCATTCGCTGACAAACCAGTGATCGTGCGTATGTCTGACTTTAAGTCAAACGAATATGCCAACTTGATCGGTGGTAAGTTATACGAACCGGAAGAAGAAAACCCAATGCTTGGTTTCCGTGGTGCAAGCCGCTACGTTTCTGACAACTTCCGTGACTGCTTCGAGCTTGAATGCCGTGCGTTGAAAAAAGTTCGTGACGAAATGGGCTTAACCAACATTCAAATCATGATTCCATTCGTACGTACAGTAAACGAAGCGAAACGTGTCATTGAATTATTGGCATTGAATGGCCTGAAACGCGGTGAAAATGGTCTGAAAGTGATCATGATGTGCGAGTTGCCAACCAACGCATTGTTAGCTGAACAGTTCCTTGAGCACTTCGATGGTTTCTCTATCGGTTCTAACGACTTAACTCAGTTAACGCTTGGTCTAGACCGTGACTCTGGTATCGTTTCACATCTATTTGATGAACGCGACCCAGCGGTTAAAGCACTGCTTTCTATGGCAATCCATGCATGCCGTAAAGCCGGCAAATATGTAGGTATTTGTGGTCAAGGCCCTTCTGACCACCCTGACCTGGCTAAATGGTTGATGGAACAAGGTATTGAGTCTGTTTCTTTAAACCCGGACTCTGTTTTAGACACTTGGTTCTTCCTTGCAGAAGAAAAAGCTCAACAAGCGTAATAAAACATGTTAAAAAAGACCCATTCGTGGGTCTTTTTTATATCTATTAAACAATAAGTTAAATAAATAAGTTGCATTTTTGTTGCACTACGTTTGAAAAATAATAATTTTGGAAGAAAAAACATATGAATACCTACTTATACTTTCACATTCAACACTGCATGAAATTTGCTGAGCCATGGAATAAAAAATCAGGCTGGGCTGTCTGGCATAGTTGTTTTGATTATGAGTATGGGTGTTGAGTGAGTTTTGGTTTTGAGTGGGGTGATGAGTTGAATGAAATAGAAAGGATTGTTGCCAATACAATTGCTATAACATGTATTGCGTTATTATTTTTATTTGCATTTACTTGGATAGTTTTTGACTTTCAGGGGTCGAGCAATTCTTTAAGGGATACGTGGGGTATTGTTAGTTCATTATTTGGAGGTATAGCCACCCTGGTTGCAGCTTATATTGCTTCTTTATTATTTAATGATTGGAGAGAAACACAAACTGCTCAGAATAGAGCAGAACACGCCAAAGCAGTAAAAAAGAGTCTAATTACATTAAAATCAAACATGGAATTTTATCGCTCTCAGGTTTTGGACTATTCCAATAAAACAAAACCAGAAGAAAGAAGAATGTGCAAAGAATTAAAAGAAGATTTCTTAAATAAATATCATCTCTTGTTTATGGACTTGAAGATTAATTTAGAGATGTATGAAAACACATATAATGACAACATAATGAAAAATATTGATGGGCCACATCTAAAAGCTTATTTTATTTGTATCCTTATTGCATTTGAGGCAGTAATTGATATGGGTGATGAGCAGCCTAATATTGAAGTATCAAAAACTTTATATGACATAGAAAAATTCAATAGCAGCTTTAATGAGGATTTTTTTCTTCCAATTTTAAATAAACTAAATCCCCCTATTAACCTTGTTAGTTAGTTACAAGCCCTCAATTGAGGGCTTATTTCTTCCAATTACAATTCTGTTACTCTTTATAAGAACTTAATTTATTAAAAATTCATCTGCTTCTACCAGATGATTATCTATATTCTTATTATTTATAAAATTAACATTTGATAGCGATGGATATCTAATTTGATTTTTTTCAAATAAACACTTCTTAAACAAACTGTCTACTATATTAATCGTAATCATATTAGAGCCTATAAAACTACAATTTATAAAACTACAATTTATAAAAAAAGCTCCCCTCAAATTAGCCTTATAAAAAATGTAATTTTCAAAGATCATATCTCTAAATAAAACTCTATGTAAATCAATATAACTAAACATGAGCTTCTTTATAAATATACAACTCATTATATTTTTATTAGAAAGGTAATAAAACATTTTAACGATTCCCCCAATCATAACCATCTACTTTTATTTGACTCATTGGAAAACGCTGTAAACCATGGGATGCATTTGACGGCAATTTAGAAACATTAATGCTACACAATTTCCCCACAATATAGCGATGGTTTCCATCAACAATAATATTACCATCTGCTTTAATTGGAGGAATACTTCTTTGACCACTTTCAACTCTAGCCACATAAGCTTGAATAACTGGTAAAGATACAGACTTTTGCAATGTTAAATGTCTATCGCCAGTAAGAACTGATCTAATTGTTGACTCATTAGCTGGCAAACATTTTTTCTCACAACTCTCATCTTTAGCAGGGTTATTAGGAATAGGCTTTGGTGGAGACATCAATGTAGGAGCTGTAGCAGCAATAATTCCTACTTCAGCACAAAAGGCTGGATTTCTAGCACAAGTCATACTCACACTATCGGGAAATAATCCTGATGAGTCTGTTAGATGTAAAGAATTCCCCCCAACATACCCATAAGTATTCAACCCACCATTCAAACCTATCGGATCACTCTCTATATAACGCCCTGTAACAGAGTCATAGTCACGGAAGTAGTTATAGAAAATTCCTGTTTCGCTATCATAATATTGACCAGCATGACGAATTGGGAAAATGAGATTTCCTGTAGGTAAAACATCCCCAAACTGATCACCCTCCCAACGCCATACAACCTGATTGCTGTTAGTGCTGATTGCTCTTGGTGTACCTAAATGATCCGTATGCACCCGTAAAATTTCATTTGGATATTGGTAACTTCTTAAACCCACCAACCGATTTTCTAACCAAATGTATTCTCGGATCACCTCACCTTGTGGCGTGTATTCTCCAAGCAACTGTCCATTTTCATCATAAACAAATAAGGTTTGTGTTTGCGTACCTGCGTTGCTGCCAATCTTCTGGATGCGCTGTCCAAAGGCATCGTAAGCATTAAAACTGCTGCTTATGCCTGCACTAATACTTTCACTTCGCCCTTGAGTATTGTATGTATAACTTCTTAGACCATCATTCGTAATCTGACCAGTTGGCAAATAGGTATAGGCTTTATCGTTGGTTCCTTGTGTTATGCTCCTAATGCGATTATTACCTGTTTGAATCGTATAATTTTCTATTATAGATGTGCCACTCTCAATCTGATTTCTTGTGAGACGGTTGCTATTGGCATCATAACTGTATTTAAAGGTTTTATTGACAAGGTTTTGCTTGATTAAACGGCTTAAAGCATCGTGATTAAAGCTGCTGTTATTATTACTATTAGTCTGATCAGTAATCGTAAGGATTCGATCTGCTGCATCATAGCTATAGTCTTTTTCATAAGCATTCGGTATCAGGATTTTTGTAATACGTCCATCTAGGTCGTACTGGAATTGTGTCTGATCTCCTACTTGGCTATATGTCCAGCCTTTGATACCATTGACTGAGTGTTGGATATTGTTGATAAAGTTTTGACTATTTAGCTTGATACCTGTCAGTTGTCCCTTATTGTCATAATCATAGTTAACAACATTGCCACTTGGTAATCCCAGCTGTTTCAGCTTACCGCCCAAGCTATAGCTGTAATAGACATTCAGTTGTGGAGCGGTACTTTGTTGTGTAGTCAGATATTTAATGGTTTTTCGACGCACTAAACCCAAGTTATTGTAGCTAAATGTCGTTTCTGCCCGTTTGTTATTGGCTTGAACCAATCTGCCCTGATCATTGCCTATTTGCCCATAGGCAAAGCTGGTATTTTCATATTGCTCTGTACCATCCGTATATTGATCTTGCTGTAATGTCACCTGACCTTGGGCATCGTATTGATAACGATGTTTACGTTGGTTAGCATCAACTTTTTCCAACAATTTGCCATTTTGGTATTGATAGCTGGTTATACCTGTATCTGGGCTATTAAGCTGTGTTACTTCACCAAATGCATTATACTGATAAGTCGTCGCCCCCCCTTTTGCATCAATCACTTTTTTCAATTGATCTAGAGCATTGTATTCATATTGATTACTTTGATCTAACGGATCGGTTTTACTGATTTGACGATCCAAAACATCATAAGCATAAAAATAACTTTGATTTAGTGCATTATTCTCTGACGTAACTTGATCATTATTGTTATACGTTAGAACTTGTTTTTGTTGTTGGTTCCCTAAGGTTTGTTGTAAGCGCCCTATACTGTCATAAACTTGCTGGTTTTTCGCTTCGAGTTGCCCTGTATTTCCATATACCGTAGTTTGGGTGATATCCCCATTAGAATTTAATATAAAAATGGTTCTATTCCCTGATTGATCCTTCACTTCAGTTAAACGATGTGCATCATCATAGGTATATTCAATTCTTTCACCATCAGGTAAGGTGGTAGAAGTAAGTAACCCTCTAGGGTCATATTCATAACTATTTATTGCTTGTTGAGCAACTCCCGGATTTGCAACAACTATGAATTTTTGTTCTTCTTCGGTATAAGGTTGCTCCTCGTTAAACAAACTATACACAGCATTCACTAACTGCTGCCACCAGTTTAATCCATCTTCGCTAATCTGCTTTTGTAATTCATCATTCGTTAATGTTTGTTTTTGCTGAATCACCCGTCCAATATCATCATAAACCAAATTAATGTTCTGTCCTGAACTAGTTGTTATTATTAAAGGTTGACCTTGAGCATTATGTTGGCTATACGTTGTAATAATGCCATTAGTATCTGTACTGCTTAATAAATTTCCATTGTCCCCATCATATTGATATGTAGTAATTTTTCCTTGAGGATTGGTTTCTTTTGTCAATTGACTAAAGCTATTGTATTCGTAAGCCCAACTTCTAGCTTCTTGTGATGCTGGGTCGGTGATGGTTTTAGTTAATACATTACCCTTATTATCATATGTGTAGTCAGTAGATCGAATCACCTGGCCTTGAGCAATTTCTTGTATTTGAATTGGTCTAGAAAAATAGCTATGCCAAGTTGTATTTACTGTTCTTTCTTGAGCCGTACCAACTGCTTCTGTACGAGAAATTTCTCGATTCAATTCTGGATCATAAATAAATTTTGTAGTTTTGCCATTTTTTAGAATAGAACTGACATTTCCAAATTGGTCAAAACTGAGCTTTGTTTCAGACAATCTATTATCTGAAATTAAAGTTGGTGTATTATATCCTTGGATATTTTGTAAGTTATACGTAAATACCTTACCACTAGCAGCCGTTACTTCACGTTGACCTTGACTCTCTCCGCTATAATCAACCGTATGCTTATCAGCTCCATTGCTATGCTCTGTAGATATTGCTCTATCTGTATTATCATAGGCATAAGTAGCAAAACGATTACCTTTTTCATCGGTAATCCCTGTAAGCAAATTAGAGTTCCCTGAAGGTGCTAATATACTGTTTTCACTATAATGATAATAACGAGTTGTAGCATGGATAGAACCTAGCTTTTTAACACTAACTAAACGATTTTTTGCATCATAACTGTATTTTAGTTGTAAATTTCCTAATTGAATCGAATCAATGCGTTGTTCAGTATCATAACTAAAGTGTACGGTATGTCCAAAGTTATCTGTAATTTTATGAAGTAAGTAATTATTGTCATATGTAAAGTTAATAGATTGACCATTGAGATACTTTTCTCGAATAAGCTGGCCATTTTTATTATATATCTCATAGATTCCTGTCAATTTATTTGAATAAAGCCATGAGCCGTCGGGAAAGGCTTCAATTTTTATTCCATTATTTCTTTGATCAGTTTTAAATATAATTTTTGATACCGATTCATCATTTGCAGTTATAACACTATCTACATAGGCAATGTAGGTATTGCCCCCTGGTCTTTTTAATCTAATTATTGGATAAAATGGTGTTGGCTGTTGTTGCCACGCATATTGTGTATCAATTTTATCAAATAAAATAGTTGCTGAACCTTGATACGTCTCAATCAAATTACCATCGTTAAGTTTATTAAACTGCAAAACTATTTGTTTATCAAAATTAAAGTCCCAATTCGTGTTGTGTTTAAAGCCTTCTGCTTTAAGATATTGATTTTCAGGTAGACTGTTGTAAATACGTGAAATATTTAATGGTGAAAATGGTGAATACCAATCACTCTCTTTTTGCATTTTATTTCCTGAAACGTAATCAATCGGATTACCGCAGGTAGATGGGATCGGATTGTTATTATTAGAAGTATTACAACGTTTGGGTTCAGGCGGTAATTGACACATAAATGGATATTTAACCCGATTTGGATCAAATGCCATCACTTGAGTTGTATTTGATGGGCAACGAAAACTAATAATCTCTCTCTCACCAGCAATATTTGCGTTACCAAGCCAATCCCCACTGGAGTTTTTAACAGGTATAATAAGAGTTTTTGGTAGATAGCCTTCAAAATTTGCGAAGGAATAAATATCTCTCGCAGAAGACCAAAATGTTGAAGGTGATCTCCCTAAAAGAGGACTGGATGCAGATCCACTACCAAATATATTGCAGCTCGAACATAAATAAGGTGGCATTGGCCCAGCAATTACACCGTATCCATCAGCTGCTTGTTGAGGTGTTGTTCCTGTACCATAAATAGTTCCCCAATCACCAGCCCTTAAAGTGTAAAAAAAATTGCTTTTAACTTTCGGATTAAGTGGTGGTAAACATTTGGATTGTCCCTCAAAGGCTGTACAAATATTTTCTGCATAATTAGCGGAATATGCCAAATTAATAAATAGCCCAGGACTGAGCAACACCACAGAACATAAAACGAAATGTTTATTTAAATATTTATTGATACTATTAATTTTTTCCACTTTTCCCCCAAAAATAGTTTATAACTAAATCTATTTTTCTTATAAAAAATCAAACCAGACCTAAACCAAGTTCACATGAATATTGATGTTTTTTTAATCAACCCTAAACTCATACAATTGACCAAAATATTTTACTGCGCAAAAAACCTTCGACTCCCTATAAAAAACACATACAAATCAGTATTTTTATTTATTGTAAAAACCATTTATAAAGTATTTTTGATTATTTTTCAAAATAAACACGATTATTTAATCAAGTGCTTATTTTATTTTTTTAGAGCTTTTTGGACGAAATTTGTCTAGGAGAGTGGTAGCAGTCCATTTCAAGCTATAATACTGCACACGCAGACGGTGGCATGAGTCTTTATTGAAAATCGCATATACTGTGCAACCAGATACTCTGGATGCACAGCGTTAAACTAATTATCACGTGCTGCATACTTTAAGTTATCTGCAACACGATTCACCCAGCCTTTACCCCAAATTGGCCATGTGTTTAAGGATGTATAAAACTTTAATCGCTCAGCAGTCAAAGTTAATAATACGTCATTCAGATCTCGTGAATTCACGGCTTCCATGGTCTTAGGTCCAATTACTCCATCCGCAGTAACACCTACCGCTTGTTGTAATTCCTGAATTGCACGCTTCTTCCCGGCATTAATCGAAAAATCCCAAAGTTGAAACGTGATAGCAGAATGCAAACCGGTGCCACCTAACTTGTCCCACCAGTCTTTTTTATAAATTTCTTTGGCTTGGGCAAGCGAGATATTTTTAATATCAAGATTTGGATATGTGTTTGCTGCCAAGCCAAACTTAGTACCTTTTAATATTCCTACGCCGACTTTTCCACCAGTCCAATTACCTGGATCACGTCGATCATTAGTATAGCCACCTTCATGACCGATCAATCGTCGGAATGCTTCATCAAAAGCGATTGAATCAACCGGTAGTTTTGCAAAGCCTAAAAGTGTTGGTTCGGGATGCAGTTCAGGCTGGGCCTTCTTGCGACCAATGATTGTAGCCAGTAAAACAAGAATGATTGATACAATACTTTGATATGTAGTAGGTAGCACATTAGCATTTGATACCTCTTGTAATACCAATTGCAAACAGGATAAAAAAAGCGCCATATAGGCGCCATATTTTACTGAGTCAAATTTCCATACACTTTCATTGATTAATTTCATTATTAGTTCTCACATAATTTCGTTCATAAAATTTGTTGCGGATTTCTTCAACTGTTCTTAAAAGTTGGTCAGACTGTTTTTCAAGAACTTGAATTTTTTGGGTGTTTTCCATAGATCGAGTGGTCATGGTATCGGTTTTTCCTGTCTGGGTATTCCAGGCAAATCCCAACGCACTAAGTAATGCGACACCACCCCAGCGCACAATATTTGTGGTGTTATCAATCTTGGTTTTGCTTTCACTTAGTACTCGAATCTGAAGATCAACTTCCTTTTGTTTTACTTCAGCATCTTGTCGAATCTGCTTGAGGTCACTTTTGAAATTTGATTTGGCTCGATCCAATTCCTCCTGCAGATTGTCGCGAGTCTGCGTTAAGTCATTTCGCGTCTGCTGATGCTCTTTATTGAGCTGCTCTAACTGCATATTCATACGGTCAAGCTTCTGAGGCATTTCGGCCAGCTTATCCATGTTTCTGGATATATCATTGATCTTGTCTGAAATGGCAATCAATTGCCCTGCTGTCGCTATTGGTGGATCAGATGAATAATTTTCATTTGGCATGCCGCCCCCTAATTTTTGGCAATAAAAAAGCACCCGATTGGGTGCCATTGGTTTGTTTTTACTTAAACTTCTATTTGCACAACAGCACCCGAAGGTGCTGTCCGCTTGATCTCCTGATCGGATACAAATACCCGGGTGCCGACTGAATATTTTGTACTGCTGGTACACAGTACAAGGCCAGTGCCATCTACCACCAAAACCTTATATTTAGGATGGTCCTCACTGGTGATGGTTCCCACAAATTCGGGTGACTTTGGCAGTAGATCGATTAGACGTTGTAATGCATTACTCATCTCGATTCACCCGTTCAACCTTAATGGTCTGGTTCACTACCGCATGAGTAAATGACACACTCACACTATCAATAATTCCCCACCATTCCCCATTAAAAGCGACTAATTCACCGGGTGCACACTCTCCCACTTCTGCATTAATTGGCATGACTAGACTATGAGTTTCGACCATACCAGCTTTAGCCAGTTGAGCCTTGCCATATGCACCCATGCTTTCCACTGTAAATAATGGATTATTGACTGTTTCAAGCAGAGTATCTGCACTGGTACCGGTTCGCTTTACTTGACCTGTTAAGCCTGTTTGATCATTACTGAGTGTAATACCATTGTAATCTGGATAGACTTCATAGTCCGTAGACTGATCCTTTGTAATGCTTTCCGGCACCAAGCGGTCATAGTCTGAAATTGCAATCGGGTCCCAAAAGGTCTTTTTGTATTTGGGTTTAATCGTCAGTGCATTACCACTTTTTTCGCTGTAAACAAAACCTCCTGCAGACTCAGCAATCAGTTTGATTGCAGCAATCGGAGTGAGATTCGAATAACTCAAACTATAAGCCGGTAATATCCAGCCAAGCTCATCAATCAACTGCCAATTCAGTTGAGCGCTACTATTCACCCGGTCAAGTTCAGCCTGTGCTAATTGCACTGATGTGCGCTCATTTTCCTGTAAAAACGACCGTGTTGGTGATGTTGGGGAATCAAGCAATGCTGACTGACTTCGGCCAGTTAAAGTAAATGTTTCCTGGGCGAATCGACGTGCACGACTGCGATTATCCAGCAACATGTGATGCTCATTACCATTCACCATAATTTTAAGAATCACCGGCTGCCCTGCGATCGGCTCAAGCTTACTAATTTCATTGGCTGGCACGTTCAAACTGTATGACCAGCACCAGCGGCTTCGATCCGTGCCGTAGTTGCCATCGTAAACTTTAATTTCCTCGCCATTGTCCAGGCGGGTAACCGACAAACTATTCAAGATATACCACCAGTTTTTATTGGGTAGTGCCGGAATGCAATCATCCGCACCAAAATTTAAAATGACGTTATGTGGATCTACCTCATGACAAAGACAGACAAAATTAAGATCAGTTGAACCTACATATTCAGGAATTTCTGGCTTTGGCCATGGCAATACTGGATGTTTGCGGTAGTGAATCGCATTGGTTTTATCCCAGGAAATTTCACTGCTTGTGATGAGTTCAAGGCCTTTATCCCACTCAAATGTAAAGTGCTTTTCGAAAACATGTGCGACTTGATGTGAATAGGTAAAAGTCTTGCGCTTACGGACCAGCTCAACCCAATCTGCATTCCAATTGATTCTTAATCTCTTAGATTCCTCAAAAACCAGACTTCGGGAAATAAACAGTTTTTCATTTTCTTGCCATTTTAGATAAGCACTACGCGATAGCCCTGTTGCCTGCTCATGAATGATTTGAACTGAACGATGTAAC
This sequence comes from Acinetobacter sp. G11, assembly GCF_049808495.1. Taxonomy (NCBI): domain Bacteria; kingdom Pseudomonadati; phylum Pseudomonadota; class Gammaproteobacteria; order Moraxellales; family Moraxellaceae; genus Acinetobacter; species Acinetobacter sp. G11. Next base: position 156,742 of record NZ_JBNCAT010000002.1, on the reverse strand, counting down.
GTATTAGCTTTATCAAATCCAATCGCTGCATGGTTGCTCAAACCTAAACTGCGCTCAAAATAAAAGGCGCTGTTATGCGCCTTAAAGATCGGTTTCTTCCATGGTATATCTGGTGAACTTAAACATGGAATTGCACGCTGAAAGTTTGAGGTCAAGTAAGATTCAATGCCACGAATAAAGTTGATATCTGATATTCCATGACTCACAGATACAAACGAAACATTAATAAAGGCCTCCAACCGGTCGTTATTAACGGTCAAAGTGTTTGAGCCACTGATTACAGCAGAAAAAGCCAGCGTTAATCTGCTATTCAGTTTTTGATCGAAATATACTGCACCATATGTAATTGTTAGATCAAACGGTGCTTTAAGTGTAGGTGGGTTGATAAAATCTGTACAGACAACCTTAAAATTAAAACTGTATTTGGGATTCATAACCTACCAACCCTATCATGAGAGTCTTTTAATACGGAATTTTCGCATCTGTCCAATAAATTGTTGTGTATTGGGGTCGCCTCCAAAATACCCGGTAACTAGATGCGAATAGCTACCGACCGTAAATCGCGGCACCCACCCTGCCTCAACCTCGTTCACATACAACGTAATTCGATCCCCTTTAAGCTCAAGCCTAATAAAATATTCCGTGTTAACAGCATATGGGTATACGATAAAGTTAGAACTTGCTGCACTATTAAAATAGATGTGCATCTTATAATTTAAATTTTCTTCAACAATAGTCCCCATGCCTAGATTTAATGTTCCGCCACTCCAAGTATTAAATGTATTCATAAAAATATTTAAGAACTTACGAGTAGTTACGTTTGGAACTTTTGCATAAACGCTGATTTCATAGTCACCGTCATTAAAATTAATCACATTTCCTGGTGCACGTATTCCAGTATTATTGGAATCAGCGAAAGTTAGCACATCGCCATCACTAAAGGTTAGATTGGAACCTGACGACGTGTTTTCCCAGATAAGCTCCGCAGAACCTATATCCAGGAACCCGCCTCCGTCGGTGATGATAGCTACCACCCCCTGAGAAGTCACAACAGAATTTAGAGGGCTGTAAACCGTTTCAGAACCGCGATGAACCGCAACCATATAGTAATAACGCACACCTTCTACCACAGCGCGATCAAGATAAAATGGCGTTTTTAAATCTACTGCCAAGGGAGAAGGAAGTGTCGTACTTGTGAAAGGTAATACACTTCGATAAATAGAAAGGGAATCAAAGTGGCCAAATACTGAAAATTCTATACGATTCCCGAATCCTGTGAAATCTGTCATACGTTACCCCAAAAATGGTTTCAGAATAATGGAATCAAGCTTCTGTAAGGAACCGAGCAGAATGTCATAGCTGTTTAAGATAATATCCGTACCCATTTCAAAATCCGCAACTGCAACGCCAGCACCGTTATACAGCCTTGCCCATTTAACAACACCAGCCTTAATAGCCATGCCTGTATCAGTAGGATACAGCTCAATACCATCTGCAAGCAGTTGCTTGAAGCACGGCTTAGGTAGATTTAGCGTTACTATTCTTGCATCTGGATCTGCAGCCACATTCACTTTTGTAGGTTTAGTACTATCAAAATAAACAAAGGTGGCATTTTCGCTGCCCTGATCTAAATAAGTTGCTATGGCTTGTAGTGCTACAATTCCTGTAGCTAGAGAAGGAATTACACTCATTTGGCCACCACATTATCTTGAATGACTGCATTAAATTGTTGGTTTTTATCAAATGCCACAATAAAGGTTTTTAAGTCAGTATTTAAACCTAAAAAACTATAGTTGCCATTTTGGTCAGGTCTACTCACAGCAATCGGTTGTAAATTTGCTTTGTTATACAAAACCACGCTGCTGTCTTGATATTGCTGACCAAGTTTTTTAACGGTCCCTTGAATTTTTGCAATAACAGGATTTGTAGTTATGTTTTGCAATAACGATGACGAATGTAATGCTTGTCTAGAACATGGTTTCATTCAAGCTCTCCCAGATAGAAATACAATCCACCAATAAAGTTGTCACCACCATCTATATAAGCACTGTCTGCCACATACATGCTTTTATCAGCCATTATTGGCTTTGTTTCGGTAAAGCTGCTGATGTTTTTACCAGCATAAAAAACATGATAAAGAGAACCACGTAAGAATGCGTTCGAATCATAAAATGGGATCTCTAAGGCTGGTACATTGGTTTGACCAAAAACACTTGTAGCGCCTGAGTTGAGACTTGGAACTAGCGGAATGGCTTCAGCATGATTTGATAATCGATTCAAGACATTAAATTGGTTAGTAAAAAATCTTGAAGCTAATTCGCTTTTGAATAATGGTAAAAAGCCAGGGATTGATGTTGATACATATTGCGATGCATTGTTGTTTGAAATGCATGACATTAAGAACCAGTTTGGAATTAAATTATTATCCAAACTATTTTTAAATAATCCACATCCGTTTAAACGCTTACTTCCATTTACTGCAGAGTTATAGAGCAAATAAAATGCATTGCAATCTCCAACTAACGTGAATCTTCTATTTCCATTAGAAACATAATTTGACTCCTGAATTTCATGGCCGCGATCAGTTGCCCAATGCCACTTTGACCATCCGCGTACAACATTTAAACCTGTTCCAGTTAATGTCCAATTTTTCTTAGGTTCTAAACTATTAAAAGGTAGTTGTAATTTATTTGGATCTTCAAAGTCATCGATATGGGTCATATTCTCGATAAGCCCAACCATTGCTGATTTTGCATAGGTGGAGTTATAAGAATTAGTACCGTCTGAAATTGTTTCATCCACCCGAATGTACGGATGTTCAGCACGTGGATTTTTTGCACGATAAACACGCTTTACATCGTTTGTATCACGGAAAATAATGTCATAACCCAGTGAAGCCAACTTTGCCGAACCTAGACTCAAAATATTAACTACAAGTGGATTTTCAACAGTACGTACGATGCCTTTTAAAATCAGTTGATTATTTGTTGGAATTCCTTTGATGCGATATTTGCCATTAATTTGTCGTGAGGCTCCATCAACACTAACATCAGCAAAGCCAGATAATTCTATAATCTGGAACAGCATGCAATTATGTGCTGCATATAGTCTAAGCGTAATATCGCCCTGAGCATCAATTGAAGCACTTGTGATTTGTGTTAAATCAATACCGGTGACCAATGCTTTATCTAGCAAGCGTATTAAATCACCCCAGTTATTGCCAAGCGTCAAGCCATTTAAATGACTGAAATACTGAACATCTACATCTGTCGCCATTAGCGAATACTCATAAAAAAGACCGCTTATAGCGGTCATATTTGATTTAAATTTTAAGCAATACGGTCAATATCACCACGTAACATGATCTGAAACTGGTCAGACAGCACAGTAGGTTCAGACTGTTTTACGGTACGAATCACCCATACCGGGAAAGTTGCAGCAATGGTATTGAAGCGTAGGACGTTGCCACTTACCCAGCCAGCACCCCAGCCTTCCTTTTTAATAGTGAAATACGGCACACCTGTCACCGGGTTAATCGGTGCATAATCTGAATTTGTTGTACCTGTACCAATCTGGCCAGAGTACTCACCAACGCATCGGAATGACTGCGCATCAGTGAATACAATCGCCCAGCGCTCCTGAATCGAACCATTGTTGGTAACTGCTACTGGATATAGCGCATCATTATAATTGGCTGAAATCGCCCCACCGGTCGCCTCATCTGCCCAAACATTTGACCATGTCTGCTGTACAAACTTGCGTGTATAGCGTGCCTGCATATCACCAATGACCAGCGCAGACCCAACAATTGAATTCTCTACAGAATAATTATGAGTGACTGGCTTGGTAAAGGTAATCTGGCCATTGATCTGTACATCACGGATCAACCCCATATCTTGATAGCGATATTTAGCTTTTAGCGGCGCAACCAAAACTCCTAAGACAAAATCGCCATTGAGAGTGAATTTTCCGTAATCATAGTCCACCACATACATATCATATGGAACTTTGGTGCCTTCGTTATCCTCAAGTTCAAGATATGAAATGCGCTGATCTGCCAGTGAATAGGTCTGCCCAGCAATATGATCAGGCAACTCATAAGATTTGGTTGAGCTGATAATGCCAATATCACCCACCCGAAATATCGGTACCCGGCCATCCAGAGGCAAACGAGTTGCGGATAAACCCAAGATTTCTGAATCTAGTGGAATATAGGTATAAGCTACAGCGTTGTAACGGACAGATGAGGCATCTACCCATACCGGAATATTGATATAGGTTTTGCCTAGTTCTTCATATTCAAGCAGTGGGTCATACCAGGCATTGACTTCAATCTCAGCACGGTTCGCTACAGTAATTTCAGTTTTGGTATAGAAATAGATATTCACAAAACCGGTATCATGATTAATAGAGCCATGCGCACGACTGGTTTCAATGATTCCATTTTCATCTGTAGTCAATGTGAGCTGACCAAACTCCAATGATGCCACTACCACGGTTAAAGACTGTGGCCGAATTGGAATAATCGGTGTTCTAAAACTGATTTTGTTGACTGGTGGCAAATCGGTGGTCGTTGTGAGTGACTCCAAAGTAATGCTGTTATCAGCATTCGGTGTCCATGAATCAATCTCGACTCTGCCGGTGCCATACTGAATCACACCAGATGCAATCCCACTATTATTTGATGAATCCACATTCCGATACAGTGTACCAGCACGATCCAGGAAGGTATCCAGACCCACTTTAAAACGCGCTGAGCCTGTCAAAATCTGCTCATCAAAACCAGAAGATAAGTCTAAGCGCAGTTTGTCCCCGGTTACGATTTCAGAGCTTGAATTTAATCCAGAGGTGTCACGATATTTCACTGAAATATCTGCTTCCTGATAGGCTTTTAGGGTAACTTCACTGCCTTCAATTTTAGAAGTTTGCGGTAAATAAAATGACATACAACCTCACTTAAGCTGCTGCATACACCGCTATTGATGTGTAAACAGGCTTAAATTGTTTAGTTTTTAAAATCGGAGTTATTTCAACGGCACCCGTGCTGTAATTAATGGTTCCTTGTATCTCTCCGGCATTATTTACAAGGTTACCGATAGTGCTATTGATTGGTACATCAATGACCTTGGCAGTACCAGTATTCTGGCCAAGTTGATCAGAAACCGGAATGCTAAGCTCAACACTATTGGGCTGAATGGCGGCACCGGTACCAATCGTAAAACTTAATTTTTGATTGCTGTCTGGCACGATTGCCGACTTTGTTTGATTGAGCTGATCGCCAAAGTTATAAACTACTGTGAACTGGGTATTTTTCTGCGGCAACTTGTTAGGAATGATTTTTCCAATCCCGGTAGAGTAGTTAATTTCACCGGTTGCATCGCCAGTAAACTTGCCTTGAGCATTGCTCACTGCAGTTTTTGCTTCATCTTCAAGCATCCAGTTAATCGTCACACCTGGTGCAATACCGGTTTGACCCAAATCAAAATCAAAAGCTGCCTTCTCAACACTTAAGTTAGAGCGCACAAAAGTCACGATGGGAGTGCCCCACTGCAATAAGATTGGGGTGTCTACATCAGGCAAGGCGCCAGTCGTTAATAACCAAGTTCCCGTTTCATAGTTGATCATCCCTGATCCAAATGAAGAACTTGAACCCTTGAGCTGACCTGTTCCATCATCTTTCAGTTCATAAAATTTGCCTTGCGACATGTATGAAATAGACAAGCTGCCTGGGGTTGGGATCGGGACCAACACTCCATTCCAGTTGGAACTTTGGTTATTTTGAGTCACTGGCCGCGCTTCAGACTGGAAATACTGGTTTGGTGTAGCTGCCGGCTTAAAAGTAATACTTAATGTTGTTACACCTGCAGTTGCAGAAGCAGTCCATTGAATTAGACCGCGCTGATAATCAATCGTGCCTACTTGAATGCCTGTACTGGTTTTAAGTAGTCCACCTTGATCAGTCACGGGTTGGCCAAACAATGAAAATGAGAGGCTTGATGGCATCACAGATGAGCCAATATAAAGGTTCTGACTCACCCCGACTGTGGTTGGAAAACTGGCAGTAATGAAGCCATCATTACCGGGTACCAGAATCGCACTTTCACCTGCCGCATTCACATCGACAATTGGAGATTCGGTTTGAGCAGATGGAATGAGTTGGGTAAAAATGCTCTGTGCCTTTACTGTGTATTCCCCTACCTGGGTGTCTTCACCTAAGCCAACAGATGCATAGTATTCACCAGTATCAGCAACAATCGAGTCTCGGATAATGGTTTTTGATGCCTGACCGCTATACCATTGCTGTGCTGATAGCCCAACATAATCCATATCAAGCGGATCATTAAGTGTATAAGTGGCAATCTTGTATTCAACATATTTACCATCAATCACCGTGATTGCCGTTCGTGTTTCCACCTTGATAATGTACAAGTACTGTTCATGCTCTAAGGTTTTACCCTCATCACTGATCAGCACAATGGTGTCACCCACTGAACTTTCTGTTTCTTGCGGGAACATGGCGACTTGTAATAGCTTCATTCCTTTTAAGTGTGTATCCAGCGGCGTTCCTGCTATTTGCCCACCTTTCGCCTTATAGTTTTCAACTCGGTTTTTCGCTGCTTGACGCTCATCCGTCCATGACTTTGTACTGAACAATAGGGCCGATACATTGGGATCTTTGGGATTTTCCGAGATAAAGACAGTAGCCCCCATTAGCTTGTCAGCATCATTAGTGGTGACCGCTGGAAAGATCTTGCGCATGGATACATCACCCATGGTTCTATCTAACTCAGATACATCATCGAATAGATTATTGCTCTGGCCATCGATAATGACCTGGCCATTGTATTTACCACCGCCATCCGCATTATCAGTTAAGCGCTCGGATTCATAGAGCACCAGGTCTTTAGTTTCAATTGGCATTGTCTAGCTCCGTAAAACGCATGGTGACGTTGTAATAGTCATCTTCAGAAACTGCAGGAATGTTTTTCACTGGCTTGGCTTCTAAGGCACCTGCTTCATGATTAAAAATCACATTGAATTGGCGTGTATCGTGTGGCCATTCAAATTCAAGCTGGAATTGCTCTTGCAGCAAGGACCATTCATAAAGCGTTTTTAGATGCTTCAGCTTGATCCACCCCATCTCTTGATCAGCGGGCTGCAATGTAATGGGGCGGCCTGACTTCTTCTTACCTTCTTGAACAATCAAAGTTCCATCGATTGCACGCTCCTGCTTCTGTTCAATTGGCTTCCATTCAAATTCATCAGACCATAAAAAACCGTCCTCTAATGGGACGGCTTCTGATGTTGCTATACGTACTAACCGCATAATTAAGTACCTTTTTTAAGCATTTCCAGTTCGGCAAGGAAATCGTTGAAATTACCTTGATTTTCTGCGGCTACTGGAATGCTGATGGTTTTTCCATTAATTGAAATGTTGTTTTGTATGGTTTTGGATGGCGAACTGTCAGCAGTGCTTGGCAAGGGTATATTCACATTTGGGGCCAGATTATTCACATCTACAGACTTCGCAGATGGACCTGTAGAAACAAGGCTATTACTACTCATTTGGCGCAACAATTCGTTAATCTTGTTGGTGCCGTGCTGAGTGGTTAGGCCTTTTTGGGCTGCATTATCAAATTCAGTATTTATCAATGCCTTCATCGCAAGACTTCCGCTATTTCCTAGGCCTTGCTCTTTAGCCGCACGATCCGCTTCCATGGCTTTGGACCAGATTGAGCCAGCCAATTTTTCAGCCTCTTTATCGCTATAACCCTTAGTCTTCAGCTGCGATAAAACATCTGCCTTGCTGTAAGAGCTATAGTTATAAATCCCTTTGCTTAATGACTCACCTTGGCGTTTCATTTCCTTGTTGAAATCACTTTTCGCCTTATTGACTGCATCAGCCCAGGCTTCAGTAGAGGATTTAGCCTCTTCACGCGCGACTTGCCCTGCATGACGGTAACCATCGCCAATATCACGGGCAGAGTCTCTGACGCGGTGATTGGATTTATCCCATTCATCATTTGACTTAACAGCAGCCTTTCCTGTTTCATCAATCTGAACTTGCAGGCCGAGTGATGCAGCTTTAGCTTGTACCGCTGCAATTCTAGCCTTATCGCCTGAGGCAATAGCAGCATCAAGCATTTGTGTGTAAGCCTGTTTAATACCATCAGCAGAGGCCTGCCCACTCTTACTCACTACATCAAAGTTTCTTTTTACAACGTCAGCAGCTTCATTCAGTTCATCTTTAGTTTTAAGGCCAAGTGAAGCAAATGCTGCCCGAACTGGATCTAGTACAGCTGGCAATTGTTGTGCCTTCTGTTCAATTTTAGTTAAACCAAGTGCAACCTGCTCACCAGTGATCAATCCTTGTTTCTCAAGAGAAATTAATGAGCTTTTTGCATAATCCAATTCAGCGCGGGTTTGAGCTGTGTCAATCGCTTTATTCAGATTGGCAGATAAGGCTAATCCCGTATCAATGCCCTTGGCCTTGTAAGTATCAAGATTATTAATCACTGTCTGCACATCATTATTTGCAGACTGAAATGCCAGTGAAAACTTACCTTGCAGCTGTTCTGTACTTAAACCCGTACGCTCTAAAGCTGCCTTCATTACTGCTTCAGTTAATTGGGCAGTTTTCTCTGCTTCCTTGGATGTTCCTGCAAAAGCTGCTCTTGCATTAGCCTCAAATACAACTAAATCTTTACCGTCAAGCGCCTTACCTAAGCTCTGCTGAAGTTGATCAGCTGTAATTTTTCCTTGGTTTTTTAGCAGAACTAAAGCAGTAATCGAATCATTAATTCCTTTGGTGGAGTCAAACTTCATTGCACTGGATATTTTCTCCAATGCCTCTTTAGTTGGTTCGCCTTTTTTAATTAACTCATTGAATTCTGCAATTAGCTTTTTAGATTCATTTGTTAATTGGTACGCTTTATCACGAGCCTTTTCAGCAGCATCAGCCATTAGTTTTTTACTTTCAGCTAAAGCTTTTGCTCTGACCTCAGATATCAACTCTTGCTGTTCAAGTTTTTTTAGCTCCTCATCATAGCCTTGAAGTTTTGCTATCCCTTCGCCAATGTATGTGCCAATTGGCTCGAATACAGTAGGAATTAAAACCCCAACAGCTGTAACAGCAATACCTAATGCACCAAGGCGACCAATCAAAGTCATGATTGATCCGCTTGTTGCTGCAGCCGCAGTGGTTGCTACTGCTGAATTGGTTGCTAATTGATTCTTGGCTACAGCTGCTGTACGTGTAGCGGCTGCATTTGCTAATTGTGCCTGTGTATTAGCAACAACCGATACAGTTTCTTGCGTAATAGCTACCTGGGCGGCTCGAACACCTGCTGCCTTATCTAAGAACACACTAGCAATATTGAGCGCCTTATAGGCAATTAATGCCTGTGCTGCAAGTGTTAGTGTTGAAACGATAGAATCCAGATTATCAGCGACATATTTAAGCGCCTCTGCTACTTTGGTACTGGCGCCAGATGCTGCATCAGCTTCACCGATATATGTGGTCCATGCTGTTTTTAAGTTCTCAATTGAGGCACCAATAGTTGCTGGGAACTTTGCAAATTCAGTACTAATTTTTTCAGATTGGCTTAATAACGCCTTTGTTACAACATCGGTAGTCAATTTCCCGGCTTCAGCCATTTCGCGCAGCTTGCCAATCGTCACACCAATACCATCAGCCATTGCTTGTGTTAATCGAGGTGACTGCTCAACCATTGAGTTGAATTCATCACCACGAAGCACACCTGAACCTAATGCTTGGTTTAATTGGGTTATAGCAGCCTCATTTGATGCAGCCGAACCGCCACCAACCTGAATTGCCTTATTAATCGTTTCAGTGAGAGCCAGTGCTTGTTCTTGCGGCCACTTCATCTCCTGACCAATCTTGGTTAGCCTGGCATACAAGTCACCTGTAGCGGTTAAATTTGAATTTGTGGCAATGGCGACATTTCTAACATCATCCATTGCCTTTTGAAGGTTGCCATGCTCACCAACAGCAATAGAAATACGACCTGATAAATTCTTATACTCATCTGCAGTTTGAGCAATCTCCATTGCCGATGTGCCAATGCCTAGTGCTGCAAGCGCACTAGTTAATGCGGTAAATCCAGTTTTTAACCCTTGAATTTCACCAGATGCTCGCTGAGTAAAGGACTCTGTTTGTTGTAATTCTGCATTTGCTTTACCCAACTCTTCATCTAATTTAGCCACTTCTGGATTGATAAGGCTTAATTCTGACTTAAATGCAATAAATGCCTTATCCGCTTGCAAGACCTCTTTCTCTAACGCATCTACTTGCTGTTGCGCATTACGAATATCCTCTGGTGTTGCATTGGTTTTTGAGAACTCTTCAAGCTTTGTTTTTGAAGTCGCCAAATTGGCTTTTAAGATATTCAGCGATCGAACCGAATCAACACCCAACTTTTTAAACCCATCAATCGCCCCATCCGCTGCAAAATCTGTGCTTTTTAACGACTCTGTAATAGCGTTCAATGACTCAGTAAGCTTGATGGCTCGTTCATTTGCATTTTTTGGAATAATGCCATCAATAGCCTTGGCTGCCTGATCTGAAACACCAACTATACTTGCAGATCCGTCTTTAATTGCAGCTATTGCTTTTTCCGCAGCTTGTTTAGACTGATTAACATTAGTGACAAAACTTTTAGTATCAGCATCCATCACCAACTTAAATGTTAAATTTTTACTAGACATGCTGACCTCTAAATTTCAAGCATAAAAAAAGCGCCTTTAGGCGCACAGAAATAAGAAACCGACCTCTTATTGAGCCAGTTCTAAGATGTATTCATTAATTTGCTCTATTTTAAAGCCAAGACTAAACCAATAGTGACTATTCCACATACAAGTATAAGCAGTGCAATAGCTTGTAAAAAACCAACACGATCAGCGCCTTTTTCGCTCATTTTTCCATCTACCTTTAATTGTGAATTTGAGGTATGATCATTCATACAAATTTAACTCCATAACTTATGTCGGTTGAGTTGATTTAAGAACCTCAGTGTTGGCGCACTGGGGTTTTTGCTTTTCAGATATTATTTAGATTTAAAAAAGAGTTCATCCTGCGGTTTTTTCTAAATAAAAATCCCATGATTACGGATCACAGGCTTTTTGCTTATTTTTGAATTTTAAAATGCTGACCAGCGATCAGCTTTAAGTTAAATAAAATACGTAAAAAATAAAATTTATTAGAGTTGTATTAAGCTTTAATACAACTTGAAGCTAATTTTGGGTATTAAAAAATCACCCAGATATTATTCCTTCAATTCCCCAAAGAACTTCTTAAATTCTTTAGCATTGGCATGATCAATCAGAGCCCATATCTTTTTTAAACGTCTCAAATCCTTTCTTGTCAGATTGAGCTACACGCGCAGCAACGGCGGAATTGAGAACCCCTTGCTTGTACATCTTATTTGCAGCCTTAACGTAGCCATCAAACGCACCGTAAGTCATTTCCATAATCTCACTATGCTGGTGACCCATTGATACCAGAAACTGAAATGAATCAAACCAAGTGGCTTCAATTGTGTGGGCTTTCTTTGCCCCATGCTTTGGCTTTTCATATTTGAAATAGGCTTGATTGACCAGAAGCACATTTTTAAGCAGTTCTTTAAAGGCCTGCTCATCTGCAGCAAGTTTGAATAGGGATTCATTATCTAGGTCAGTTACACATGCAATAGCTGAAATGACCTGCACGCCATGCGCTGCAAATAATTCTGTCAAAATCTCATCTGAATGATTTTTATTTTTAAGGAACTGCTTGATTGGCTCAGCATGTGTAGCCCAAGTGTCAAAGTCTTTCATTTGTATCTGGCGAACTTCAATATCATTCACCACGACAGATCGATTTGTGGCTAAGAAAAAATCATTCATGATGAGGTCTCAATGTAAATTTTGGACATAAAAAAACCACTCCGAAGAGTGGTTTTTTTATTTTCTAAAGATTCAATTAAACATTTGCCCAAATTGGTGGATAACCAACATAAGCATTAGAGCTGAAAATGATGTTACCAACACTTCTATTATTGCTGTCATTTCTTTTCCCTCTGATTTTAATTGTTCTTTTTTTATACAGACAAATAAGAATATTCTCAACAATTAATTCAACCAAAAGGTAAAAAAATTATGACAATATTCAATATAAAAAGGTGGCATTGTAATAGGCACAAAAAAAGACGCTTAAGCGCCTGTGTGGTTCTTTGTGCCTGTGTGGAGTTACGCTGTTACGCTAAAGCGCTCAATATGACCAAACACACTGAGTTCAGCATCATTGGCTTTAGAGATATCTGCTAATGCCTCACCTTCAATTGAATAAGATCCAAAGTCTTCATGAATCAGATCAAATTCAGTATCTGGTGAGAATTTCACACGCCATAACGTCATGACAACCTTGTCACCAGTAAGCGTATCAATGCCCTTGAAGAGGATTCGATATTCACTCCCAATGTTATTAGCAATTGTAGTACGTGTCTTAGCACCAGCCTTGGCAGAAAACTTAACTGGACCAACGATAGCTTCATTAAATACTACTGTGCCGTAAACAGCATCCAGTACATATTTATCTGAAGTAATGGCTACATCTGAGCTATCTTTAAAAGCCACATTACTTAAATTGCGTTGGCCTAAATCAATCATAGCGCCAGCCTGTACAGTACCAATATTGATATCAGTCAGCTGAGCCTCAGGAATTTCAATTGATTTACCGCTAAGGATTAACTCTAGATTTTCCTTAGTCACCTCTTCAATTGTTCCCGAAATAGCAACACCAGTTTGCTTGTACAAGACTGCATCTTTCGAACGTAGACCAGTTTTACTTTCATAATGGTCAGTAGACTCAATAGAAATAGCAATCTGTAATTCCGGAGTACTACCGACTGGTAATAATGCAGCAGGTACACCACTAACCATTTTTGCTAGATGAAGTTCACCCTGAAGTGAAATCACATTTGAATTAGCCATTACTTTTCATCCCCTATGGTTTTCTTGGCTGGAACAGCTTTAGGTTCAGGTACTTCCTGAATTACACCATCTGCCAGTAATTTTTTGAGTTGAGCATCATTCAGCCCACCGACAACATCGCCTTTTTTGAAGCGACCGACGGGCTGCAATGCCTTGTATTGTTTTTCCATACATTTAATCCGCTATAACATTGGTTTTAGATTCAAAAATACCCGTGACATAAAGACACGTTTTTGAAATATCATGATCGATATTTAAAAGACTTAGAGGCTCATTGCTTGATTTTGGTTGCCAGCCTATGAGCTTTTTAATCACTTTTTTAATCAGCACACCACCTAATAAAAACGCTTGTGTTGCATCAAGCTGTGAAGCTGCATGACGCACCACCACTGTTACTTCCCATTGAGGTGCTAAAGCAACCGCTCTGCCACGTGCCTTCTCATCAGTTTTTCGCATTCGACGGTAGTTCACTTGGATATTAGGGGTTACTTGACTTAATTCACTGGTAGCCCCTACATTCATCGGCGTATAGATCTTCAGTACACCCCATTCCTGCATGAACGGCGTTAGACGCGCTTCAATCTCTTTCAAAACCGCAAAAAGATCATCTTCTTCTAAATTATTCATCAAGAATGGTTCCTTCTACCAAGTTGACAATATCTTGTGCATCATCGTCCGTAATACCCAACCAAGGACGTTCAGGCATATTCACCTTATAGGCTTTGGCTTGTACGTCTTGAGCAAAATTAGATCGGCTTTGACGCACGAAACGATTACCCACCAAGCCTGTGCGACCATCCTGTCGAAAATATACTGTGCGCGTTCGTGCAGGCATATCAATCACACCACCAAAGTGATGAATTGCACCATACTCAGCATCAGTTCCGATTTCTAAACCGTTATCTGTTGCGTTGTATGTAATAGAGTTCATTAGTCGTGATGTTTTTCGCAGTGTCGTACCACCTTCACGCATCACTCGAACTGATAATGGCCAACGACCATTTAAGCCCTCACCACGCGTCCAACCCTCTCGGATATTTTCAGTGACCGTTGAGCCAATATCCTCAAACAATCCACGCTGTCGACCTTCAAAGTCGCTAAGTTTTTTCAAAAAAGCCATTAAGATGGAATTTTCATCCGTCTTAATTTCTATAAGCACTCCGGCCATACGGACCTCACTTGATGCCTGGCATCATATTCAAAACATCATCACCAAATACACCGCCGGTATAGGTGGTACCGATTGGCATGGTGGAAGGTTTATTTTTTGGTTGTTCTTCAGTGACTTCATTTTGAGGATTCAAGATGTTGAGTGTCGCCTTACCATCCGCAATCCGTTTCAGAAAATCAATTTCCGCTTTATAGCGGTTTTCAACTTCTTCAGTGGGTTGCTGAAAGTAAAGTCGGTAACGTGCAATGTTGCACGCTATCCGTTTTAAGGTACTAGGTGTACTTGGCAAAGGCAGGACGTATTTCACAGCAATGTAACTATCGATTTCCTCAGAAGCATCCTGTAGGGCTTCTTCTATCGAATTGCCCACAGTTTGCATTATTTCCAGTTGCTGAAGTTCACCCTCACCAAAACGCGCCTCTAAGTCATTTCGAGTAGCGTACATAGATCACCTATTTAGCTTCGTCAGCTGGCTTGTCACTGGCTTTTGGCTTAACTACTGGCTTTGCTTTTTCAAGTTCAGCCACTTTCGCCTTAAGCTCAGCATTTTCTTTTTCCAGCTCAGCCAACCGTGCGGCGGTACCGTCTGCCTTAGGTTCCTTAGGCTCTTGATATTCTTCAATAGCCCCAGATACTAAAAGGGCCTGAAGTTGGTTATCTTCAAGCCCTTTAATTTCCTGACCTGGACGAAAATGTCCGATCGACTGTTTTGCAATGTACTTTGGCATTTAGTTCTCCTTATACGAATCCACGACCACCCACTAAACCGTTCTTGTTATTTGGAACAGCAAGTGGAGAGGATTCAGCCAATAATTGAATGCTTGAAGGGTTCTTTTCTTGCCATTGGCTTAAATAGAATTCCAAAGCCTGACCAAATGCTTCAACGTTTTGCAATGCACAATGTGCGATCCATCCATTAGCATCAGAGACAAGACCAAAGAAATCTTCAGGAATAAAGCGTTCCGCAACACCTTCCATGCTGTGCTTAACGTCATACGTCCAGATTTCAATATTATCCACTGTGCCACGGAACTGAGGCTTGTCAGCCTGGTCAAAGGTTGGTGTGATTGGAACACTGATACCTGTATAAGGAGCAATGAATTTTTCTTTAAACTCAGGATCCTTAATCAAGACATTAAATACTTTAGAGGTGGTCAAAGCCATATTTGGTGATGTACCTGAGTGCTCCACAGATAAGTCAATCATTGATTGAATATCTTTAACAGGGGTGGCACCGGCTTGTCCCCATTTGATCAACGGCGTGAAGTTACAAGCAGGGTTGCGCTCATAATCCACTTCATACATTGGGAAGTCTGCTGAAGCGAAAGTGGTTTTACCGTAGAGTAAGACATCACGGGCAATTAACAGTTTTCGATTTTCAATAGACTGACGAAGATACAAAGCCTTCTGCGCTTGGTCAATTAAAAGTAGATCCGCATCAGATAAACGATTTGAACCGGTCGCAATCACCCCAAACTGACGTAAGCGTGCGATCAGAGCAGTGTTTTGTACTTCACTTGGCATAACCGTCATCATTGGCTTTAAGTAAGCAGGCTTCACGAATTTCACGTTGCCAGATTCACCTACTTTGATTTGGCGACCAGCTGCAGTCGGAGTAACGAACGGCGCAAGTGGAGTTGCTGTATTCAACTCACCAACTGGAACTTCCTTTTTGGTGTATGAAACACGTTGAGGGAAAAAGCGATCCATCAACCATGTATCTACCTTTTGAGTAGTATCTGTCAGTAGCACCAGTTGTGGCACATCCAGCAATTCAACTGGTGCATTTTGAAATGTAAAAGTTTGACTCATGTCTTAGTTCCCCACAACTTTACGAAGTTCGATTTTATTAGCCAATGCCTGTGCACGTACTGCATCGTATTGATCTGCTGTTAATGGAACTCCGTTCACAGTAACTACAGCAATATCGAAAGGGCCTTGTGTGTAGATTGGCATTTCTAAGTTATTGTTGGCGTGATATGTAGATTGCTCTGCCGTGAAATCTGATACAGCAATCGCGTTCCAATCCCCTACCATCCCAGTGGTAACAACAGGGTGGTCAGCCACATTATTTGCACCAACGTTGAGTAGATCTCCACGTTTGTATGCAGTTGCTGTTTTTACTTTGGCATTTTCGGTACGAATACCATCACCTACCACCAATTGATTAGTCGTAATAGTTTGAGTAATTGTTCCCATTATTTAGACTCCTGAGCTGCCGCAAATTTGGCGAATGCCTGATCTAAAGCTGATCCTTGTGGAGCTTGCCCACCTTGACCACCATTAGCTTGGTGAGTGAATAAGTGTGCATATGCTGGATTAACACTTGGTGCCGGCGTTTGTTGTTGCTGTCCAGCTGGCGGTTGTTGGTTGCCTGCTGCAAATTGGCGAAGCTGCTTTGCAGCAAATGTGAACATGGAATCATCCATATTGGTATAAGCAGTTTTATCGTCAGCGCTAAACTGTGTTTTAAGTTCAGTTTCTAAAGCTGCAATATCTTCAGCACGTTTATCAGCCTTGAACTTTTTCAATTCAGCAAGCGCGTCATCACGTTCACGTTCTGCCTGCTCTTTGGCCTGTTGTGCTTTTTCTAATTCGGTCACGTCTTTGTCCTCTTTGGTTGGGTTTGGATTGGCTTTGCCTGAGAAGGCCTTGATTGATGTATTTCGATCAGCGCCTGTTGAGCAGATCGTAAATTCACGAATGCGGTTCTGACGGAAGATTGTGATTGGACCTTCAAAGACCTGACCATTCACAGTGACTGATTTACCTTGTGAGACCTCTTCGATAGATCCTGGATCAATCATCATTGACATCTGGAATGGGAAGCCATCATCAGAGTCTTGAACAATTTCCTGTGCCTTCGCATTTGTGAGGAAATCACCTGACACATCAATTTTTCCGTTTGTATCTACAGCTTGAACCACCCCAATTCGACTTGAACTAAAGTGCTCTTCAAGCAAGGCTGCTGGTTTATCAATCTCAATACCATCAAGATCAAAAACCACACCAGAGCGCCCCCAATACCAGTGACCATCAACACGTCCACCAGCATAAGCAGTGCCCTTGAATTTTCGTTTTTGCCCCTCTTCAGCTTTTGGTACTTCAATTGCCGCGGCATTAAATAAATACTTCAGCCGTTCTTCATTTGGATCTGGCATTTTCATGCTCCATAAAAAAACCCCTGTATCTCTACAAGGGTCTGATTTTTTTAGATTTTGGTGCCTATTCACGCTTAGAAATAAACTTAAGCAAATCCAATCCTGCACCAACAAGACGAAATATTGATAAAAATTTTGAGCCAACACCTAATCTTGAAAGGATGGATAAAAATTTACTACTAGTGAAAGTACTAAGGATCACTAAAAAGGATGAAAAAAGCGATTTGATTACCAGTTTGGTAGTACTGAGGAGTGGTGAATCATTTCGTAAATAAACCATATATTGCATATTTTTTCCTAAATCTTTGGTTTTTATCTCTTAAACCCTACATGGAGATTCCAAATCTTTATTCAATGCCATTAATCGGATTAATTCACCAACGCCTTTAACGTATAAACCATTTGCCCATCAGCCGCTTCAATTGAAGTAACCTCAAAAGACAATCCCATTTCAAACAGCACACCTTGACCGGCATTAAGCTTATCAAGATCGATACCAAGTCCTTTTGCATTCTCAATCTTGATCACAATGCCTGAGGCTGTATCACTCATTAGTAACGGCGCATTCAATTGAATTGTCTGCCCAACCTGATAAGCTGCTACCTGTTGAAGAGTCGCAGCACCTACCACGGTTGATGCTGTATTGCTTGCCACAGCTTGAATAGCTGCCATATCGGTACTCAGCCAGCGCTTAAGCACATCATCAGCCAGAGAACCTGTAGTGGCGTTTAAATAGTTGGTCAGTGCGGCATCATTTCCCTGCACATAGTCCAGAAAGGTGCGAATCGCACTTGGCCTGATTTGTGGATCAAGTGGAATCACCGTATTGGCCACCGTATCGAATAGGTCCAGAGTCTTATCATCCATTGGAGAAAATAGACTGGTGATCTTTTTACTCGCAATCCACTCAGCCTTAATAACTTCTTTCTGCTCGAGGAGATACTCCTTATCCAGAGATGAAGCACTGATCTTTTTATCAACCAGCGATTCAAGTTCACCAAACTGCAAAGGATGAGAACTCCAATCCAATGCCTCAGCTACTTCTGGCAACTTGTCATCAGGTGTAATGCCGTATTTCAAAGCCTGCTTCTCGGTTAAGGCAACCACGGTGCACCGGCAACGGAATCCCAACGGCGGGTAATGTGTAAGCCAGAATGGATGATCAATCGGTAATACAATTCGATTCAAAGCCAAATGAGCCGGACGGACCCGACTATCATTGATAGCTGAGTACATCAAATACGGACGTTTAGCTTTGTTCCGTTGCTGTTGTTGCCACCGGCCATGACCATATGCGTTCTGGATATTGGTACGGAATACATTGTCCAGGTAATGCTTTGGCAGAATGATTTCAGATTCGGCAATTAACTTTTGGAAGTCGTTGAATGTCCCACCATCTGCAATCGATTTATTCACGGCTTTGATGACAGTTTCAATCTGCTCAAGACTTGATAGGAAGCTGATTGTTGTCGCCATCTGCCGAGTCTTGAGGTCCATTGAGTAGAACTCATCTGGGAGCACAATCTTTTTACTGTGAGCGTACTGAAGTGCCTCAAGAAATGTGACTAGTTGCATGGCTAAAGCTCGTAAAAATAGCAGCCTATTGGCTGCTAGTGAATTTAAGAGAACCTATTTAATTAATCTTTTTAAATCAAGCAATGTTAGGAATAGGAACCCAAAAAATAAGAATATTCCTAAAAGTCCTAATATAAATATTAGATAAGCAATACCTATAATGTTGGTATTAATATAGTAATTAGAAGAGATAAAATTAATAATTGAATTACCTTGTACCGCGAAAAAAATTAATCCGATTAACAGCAAAATACATGAAAAAAAAGATAATAATTTTTCTTTCCAGTACGCCATTTTGTTAAATTCTATCTTAATAATTTTCTCTTCATCATCATACGTTTTAATCAAAGTTTGATCCCAATATGCCACCATAGGTGAGATAATTTCGAAATTGATAAAATTGGGGTGCCGGCAGTAGTAATCTATAAATTCATAAGTAGCTAGCCCACTACCAGCCAGTTTTTGAGCAGCTGAATTTTTCATTGCTCTTTTCTGGCTTGGATTTAGATTTTGATTTATTTCAATAGCTGAAATTTCTTCGAAATAAGTCTCTCTACGCTTTAAGCGTTCTTCAGCTTTTTTAAACTTATCTTTTCGACTTATATAAATCTCAATTAACTTTGTTATATCAATCATTACCATCCCCAATGATCTTAATTTTAGTAAGTGGTAATGATTCTAAAGCTTAAAAGTTGAAAAGTAACTTATTCACCTTCACTTGACGTCATATACCCCAGCACATCAGCCGCATATAAAGCTTGATCCAATTTAGTTGTGAACTCAGTCCGTGATGCCTCAGGTAGTAACTTTGCCAAGTTAAAAACTAAAGTTTCAGGACTATCGGATTCAGCCACCAATTGTTTAATTTGATCCTGATTTAAAAGCTCTAAATCACCCTGGCCATCCGTCAGCTCTTCAACTTCTTGCTGCGCTGCAGATAACTTGTTGGAAGATGCCTTAAAGTTGAATGCTTGGCGAGGTAATGCAGAGAATTGAGTATTCATCGGTAGTTGCTGAGACTCAGCAATATCACCGTCCTGTAAGCCATATTCACGCTGAAAGTATTGCGGTGTCAGATTAGCCCCGGCATTTTTAAGATGGGCATCGCGCTCTGCCTGCTCTTTATTGAGTGGCTTTGGCTTCTCGCCAAGCATGACCTTATATTCACCCCAGCCATTTAATGCACAAAGGGCATTAACCACTGCCTGCAAAGTTGGTGTTACTAAGCGAATATCCGACTTCAGCTTATCTGCTCGTACATTCTCATGTACTTGACCTAGTGCATAACTCCCCTTGCCATCTGTACCACTGGTGAGCGTCTGCCCCAATACAACCTTTTGAATTTGGCGAACCAATTGATTGTTAAAGGCCTCGAATGCTGCACCGGCTGTCCCACTTGTTCCTGGTGCAGAAAGGATTTGCACATCATCTTCAATATCAATAGACAAAACACTTTGAGCATGAGCATCCAGCAGTGCTTTGCTCATATCATCAGTTTCAGTATCTTTGCATTTACCAAGCAGAATTGGCGTACCAAAACGCTCCAGGAATTTTGCCCAGAACTTAAAACCATTTTGCTTAAAGAAGAATAACCAATACAGTGTGGCCAGCAATGCCTTGCCATAAGGCTGCTCGTATGTGGCTTTACGGAGTGTTAAGAAGAATTTGAATACCTGATCAACTTCACGCTCTGCATTATGGCCATCCTGCCGATAAATCAATCGACCATCGTTCTTAGGCTCAAACCATTGCATCGGCTTCTCACCGATCCACTGAATACCCACATAACCTTCCGGCTTTAATTCATATACAGCTTCTTGCACTGAATATCCAGATAGCAAAGCATTAAAAGCGGCTGCTGCAATTTCATAAAACCACTCTTTCAATATCAAATTCAGCATCTCTGCTTCTTTGCTATCACTTGGTTCAATACGTAACGGCGTGGCCAGAAGAGCATCTAGACGTGTTTCAACTGCTTGGGCAATTTCATCATCATCCAGTAGTACACGCAGTTTATGACGTGCAATCCCTGCTTTGCGCAATACTTCATCAGTATCTGGTTGCTTTCCAAAATTCACCAAGAACTGAGTGACTGCTTCCTGAGTGTATAAGTTGCCATAAGACAAAGCCTTCTTTGACGCTTTGTCCTTTTTAGACTTTGCCATGTGTTTTCCTTATCAATAAGTTCGAGTACCTGCACCTGCAGGTTTTTTTGGTGTTCTCACCTCACTTAGCTCATTGAATGCATCACTCCCAGCATCTACCTGGTCATCATGCACACCATTTGGGAAGTGGCGTAATTCTTCAATAAATGCCTTATTCCAGTCTCCGCGAAGCATTTTCACGTTCCCTACGTTGACCTGAGCCGCAAATGGTTGAGCACGTGTGATCTTGTCACCTGATACCGTTTCAGCCTTAACCTTAAAGCCTGAAAGTTTGGTTATAAAATTTTTGGCCTGAGCTTTACCAGCTTGCCCTGGATCTTGTGGTAATCGAATTGACACCGACTTCCCATCTAGTTCTGCAGTTTGCTTGATGCGTTTTTCAACACCGTCTGGACCTAGTTGCCCTCGTTGCACATCAATAATGTAAACATAACCATCACTACCTTTAGCCTCATGCACACCCACAGTGTAGTCACCCTCATTTTCAGAAGATGCTAAGTCCCATGCACGTACATGGTGAGTTAGATCCGCAGGTAGTGCATCCACAATTTCAATATTGTCAGGCTTAAAAAAACCACCTGCTGGTGGTGATGGCATTTGGCGATATTGTCCAGCAAATACATACGGTGCTGCTAACTCCATTCTTTCAAGCGTTTGAATGCTATGTTTGGCTGGCCATAGTGCTGATCCATCATCCTGAATGGCAGATAAGCATAGATGTTCCCACTCTTCACCATTTCCCCCATCAAGCAGCCAACCGGCTAAATCCTCCTCATGCAAACGCTGCATAATGACAATAATTGGTGTGTCAGGTGAGTTGGTACGTGATTCAAGTGTATTTTGAAACCATTCAATCACACCTTTACGAATTGTGTCTGACCGAGCTTCACTGGCTTTATGTGGGTCATCAATAATAATTGCACCGCCAAAGGTATCTCGAAACTTACCCGCACCAAAACCCGTAATCGTGCCGCCTGTACCCTGGGAGTAGCACACACCACCATCAGCAGTTCGCCAATCATCTTTAGCCTTGCTGTCATCTCGTAACTGGAACTTAGGAAATACACGCTTAAAAGCTTCTTCTTGAACCAAGTTTCGTGTCTGAAAGGCATTATTTGCTGCCAAAGTAGCCGAGTAGCTGACATGAATAAACTCACTGTCTGGAACCTTTCCAAAGCACCAAGCCATGAAGTTGATTACAGCCAGTTCTGTTTTAGAGTATCGCGGCGGAATATTAATGATTAGACGCTTGGTTTCGCCCCGGAATACCTTCATCAAAGCATCACAAACCACTCGATGGTGCCAGTTATGTAGCCACTTGTATTTGCGACGCTCTTTAAACATGTAACGTGAAAAGAAATACAGGTCCTCTTGGGCTTCGATTTGAATCGCTAATTCGCGCTCAGCTTTAGTACTCATCTAAAACCTGCTCCCTAGCTTGCAGGTAGCCCTCTTTGGAAACAGTTGTTTGTACGGTTTCTAACGGTCCACCATCCTTACCTGTTATTTCAATCTTCTTCTCATAAAACCCTTTCACAATTTTTTGAATTTGATCCGAGAGCTTGATTGCATCTCGGGTATTGCCTTGCTTTTTAATAAATAAAGTACTCAAGACTCTGAGCTGAACAATATCGTTTGCAGCTTCAATATTGTAGATTGGCTGATCAATATATTTCTTACGCGCCTCATTAAACATGTCAATGAATTCTTGCGATAAGTCAGCGCCCGCTACCTTGGTGGGGTCGTAGCATTCAACCTGTTGTCGAGATACATCAATCTTGAAATTTTCCTTGACAGCCTCTACCACTTGTGATGGTTCCATAAACTGGGCAAGTGACCGAACTATAAAGGCTTTTTCGTGTTTTTTAAGTCTTGCCATAAGTCACAATCCGTCAAGGCACGTCAAGGAAGGTGGGCAAAAAAATTTGAAGCTAACCTATTACACAATTCCCACAGCACGCAGCAATATTAGTTTCAGATACAAACGGCGCATTCTTGGCGATTTCCAAAAGTCGTTTTACTGACTCATCAGCGCCCCATCGTTTGGTCTCACCGAAGAACACTTCAATGTCATGGCCAGCCAGGTAATGCTTGGGTAGACCGGTATGGTCGCTATAAATGATCTCGCCATCTTCATCACGTTCAACACCGATGTGATACAACTCATGCTCAATCAAACGACAGAACTCACGATCTGAAGTTTGCTCACAATATGCTGCATCCACAGTAATGAGATACACCGGCACAAAACCAAACCAGTCACGCATCTGCTGTTCCTGCCGTGCTTTCTTCCATCCGCCCTGGTTAAACATAACCTTTTCACATTGACCCAGCACCATACGCTTTTTCGCTACGGCGGCCGATGATGCCCAAGCGAATGCTAGGAATGTTTCATCGTCATGCAGCAGTTCAGCAATGTGGTCATGATCCGGATTATGAAGTTCACCGCCAATGGTCAGCCAGTTTTTAATAACCCATTCTTTTAATTCCACGGCTGGTGCCAGGCGAGTCGCTTCTTCTTCCTCAGCCTGATCAATCAGATTTGACGGCGGGAATGGTCTGAACTGGTCCATTGAGTGATTCTCTCTTCAAATTTTTCAGCCATTGAGATGCGAATTGAGCTTCTATCTGCAATGGCCCGGATTCATCAATCTTGTATCTATTAGCTGACTCTAATCGAACAACGGTAAAACCCATCTCATTAGCATGATCATAACGATCCATGCTCCACGCTTTTGTAGCCAGCTTACCTTTACGACCACCTGACCAGGGACCACCAGCAATTTCTATCAACATTCGATACTCAATCAAATGAAAGTCAAACCGCCAATGCTTAGTGCTTTTGAAGTGAAAATACTCTTCGTATTTAATTTCCATACGATTAAGGATTTCTTTGAGTCGATCGAATGCTTCCAAGTATTTTTCACCAGCTTTTGGTAACGGTCTGGTACGAGGTTTCTTTTTAAGTGGGCCTTTATCAGTTAAGGCTTTGTATTGATCAGGATTCATATAAAGCAAAACGCAAATTCTTAATACGCTCTTTCAACTTAATCATGATGCCGTCAATTGCCAGCAGTTCATTTCTTGTTAATCCCGCTCTACTGAGATTCTGATACTTAGACAGCTCAGCACTGCAAAATTCTAAGTCTTGTTTCGCTTGTACTTTGTCTGTCATGGATGCTACCAATATGAAAAGAAAAACCCCGCCAATATCTAGAATTGAGCGGGGTCTTATGTGCCGTAATACGTCCGGCAAATGTCACCGAAGTGACAAGGGTTCATTCAACTTCTTTCAAACAATCCCGACACACCTTGATTTCTTCATCATCAACCGTGTAATCGATTTCAGTTGCACCATGCAGGCCGAATAAACACATTAAGAATCGGAGCATTACTTTTCTCCATGCAAAAAAAAGCCCATTCGAGGTGAGTGGGCTTGTGAACTAAAGACCTTGGAGGGTCATCCAGAAACTACAGCAGTTTCTACATCCGATCATATATACTTATTCGTGAATTTCTTGTGAAGAAAATTCCTTAAAATTTTAAATAACATAAAACTAATCAATATATTACAATAACTTAATTATTTATCTTATCCAACATTAAAAAAGCCCGCTTAACTCGGGGAAGTTAAACGGACTAGTATGGGGTATCATCTTTTTTATTTTTTTATTGCGCTTTCTCTTGGAGCAAAAAAAATATATCACCAGGCTTTGATTTACAAAGTATAGAGAATTTGGAGAAACTGTTTCTTTGTGTCTGCTTTTGGTTATTTTTTAATTCTTGTCAGACAGCAATCATCATTAAATCTAATTTGCTGGTGATGATTTCAATTTGAAATCATAATTAGTTTAAATATCAACATTAAAAAAGCCTGAATTAAATTATCAGGCTTTTCTTTTTTGATTCTAATATCTAGCGGCCTAAATAATTTTCAATATTTGAAATTGCTACCGAATCATAAATATCTTCCAGTTCAACTTTTTCTTCGAACTGCTCCAAATATTCATTATGTAAACGTTCTGCAATTAGCCTATCTAAAACATATTCCAATCCCAAAATCATTTCCTCTTTATTAAGAATTTTTAATTTTCCTTTCACTCTCTCATAAGCGTCTTGAGTATATTCTTTTGAGAACTCCTTGGATTCAAAGTTTTCTAAACTTTTTAATTTTTCTCCAATTTCATTTTGAATTATTTCTGAATAACCAATTAAGTCATCATGTCGAGAGTTTTTATCCTTGTTTTGATCTTCCACCTCCCAATCTAACTCAGAATTTTTCGACTTTACCGCATAAAAAAATTCAGAAATTTTAGATGCAATATGCTTAATTTTTAAATTCTTACTCAGTTCTTCCATAATTTCTTTTTCTTGTTCTGGAGTTGCATAATACTGTTTAAAGAAATCATCTTGAGTAGGAGCTGGTTCTTCATTATTGGCATTCATAAATTATCCGTTAACTAAACTTTTTGTAGTTTTTAACTTAAAGTTTTTTTGAATAAATAGCAAACAAAAAGCCCACCATTTGGCGAGCTTTTAAATCGATCTAGTGCTTTAACGTACACTTCGATCACTATAGCTGAAATATGCCATATCCCTTGCGCAAGGTCAATATCTCCACATTGCCTTTAATTTCATCGTTGTATACTATTTTCACTAATAATTTAGGCATTTCCTTGTTTATGTCAGATTTACAGCTTTCCTTAAGTGAGTACCTTGCAACAGTCCAGGAAGTTATACGAATAACTTTTGATGAACCAGTATGGGTCAAAGCTGAGATTCGTAACCTGAGTATTAAAAGTGGCCACTACTATTTAGAGCTGGCAGAAAAAGAAGAAGATACAGACAAAGTGATTGCCAGCTGTAAAGCGACAATCTGGAAATCTGCTGCAGCAAAAATGGTATTGAGGTTTGAGCGAGAAAGTGGGATTGAATTATCCCGAGACCTGAATGTTCTGATTAAGGTTAAAGCTACTTTCAGTCCTCAATACGGTTTCTCAGTCAATGTTGAAGATATTGATTCGAGTTACACCTTAGGCGATATTGCACAGCGCTATCAGCAAATATTAGAACGCTTAACCAAAGAAGGTCTAGCCAATAAAAATAAACTTCTCCCTACTCCATTTGATATTCAAAATGTCCTAGTGATTGCACCTGAAAATGCAGCGGGTCTTGGTGACTTCAAGAAAGATGCTGATGCTTTAGATAAAGCCGGTGTTTGCCATTTTGTTTATCACAACGCGACCTTTCAGGGAAACACAGCTGCAGTTTCAATTATCAATTCATTGGGTGATGGTTTACGTCAGTGGGCTAAAGACTTTAAAGCTGCACCAGATCTGATTGTAATCATTCGTGGTGGCGGTGCCGTGAATGATCTGGCTTATTTAAATGACTATGATTTAGCTGCCCTGCTCTGCAAACGCACAGTTCCAATCTGGGTCGGTATTGGCCATGAAAAGGATCGGACCATCCTGGATGAAGTTGCGCACCGGTCTTTTGATACACCTAGTAAAGTGATCGGAGGTATTCGTAATTTGATCGTTGAACGCATTCAGGAAGTACTTGAGTCTTTCCACACGATCAAGCTTTTATCTCAGCACCAGATCACATCGTATCAAAGCCAGAATGACCACTTGATCAAAGTGATTAAGACGCATGCTCAAAACCAGATTAATGAAGCCAGCCGGTCTATAGAACTAGTTAAGGATACAACACGATATTTGGCTCATCAGCAAATTAAATTAGCCTCTAACCAGGTTGAGTCACTGATGCGTGAGACCTTATTACAAAATCCCCGGAATGTGATGGCCAAAGGTTACGGTATTGTCCGCAGCCAGGGCAAAGCTATCCGCTCTATCCAACAAATTTCAGGTGACAGTATCCAAGTAGAATTACAGGATGGTACCATTGAAGCCAACGTAATCCAGGTATTAAGCAATGACTAAAAAAGAATTAACGTTTAAAGAAGGCTATGAAGTTCTTAAGAAAAATGCTGAGCTGCTTGAGTCGCAAGAAGAACCTGATATTGATAATTTAATGAAAATCGTTGAAGAGTCTATGTCTGCATACAAAGCCTGTAAGTCACGTGTTGATGCGGTGCAACAGGCTTTGAATGAGACTTTTAAAGAGTAGTTTTATATTTTAAGATTAACAAATTCATCTTTATCAATGACATTAGTTTGTATGTTTAAAAAACTATATATAGCCGTTGCTTTGTATCTTGTTTTCTTATCACCAGATACAAAATAATCTGCCTTTGAAGCATAAATTAAGTGAGAAATATCATGTAAATTTGATCTGTATTGATTCAATCTATCTGAATAAAATCCTATTAGTTCTAAAAAGCAAATCAGATTATCGATACTATATAAAAGTTTTTTGTGTAAATTATTATGATCCTTCAATTTTATTATTTCATCAGTATCATTTTTACAAAAAGCTAAAAGAGCATTTTTCACATTAGTATTCTCAAATAAATCATGAGGGTTAATATTTCCTATATTCTCTATAATATATTTCTCCCTTACTTCAAACCTTTCTTGAAACAATTTTTGATGTAAAAATTCAGCATATGTAGTTGTTTTGTCATAATCTTTAAGGACACGATATAAGCACAACCAAGGATCTTCTAATTTTGAAAATATCTTTTCACCAGGTAAATATTCATAGTAATCAGTTATCTCAATTATTCCATCAATATTATGAGTTATTAAATCCATAATTTCTTCAGAAGAAAGATTACTTTTTTTTATATTAGCTATTTCTTCAATATGTGCAGGACTATAAGAAAATTCCACCTTCTTTTTTAATATTTTAACTTTATTAATTATATTTTCTTCTTTTCTAGAAAAATAATCACACATAACATTATGATCTAAATATATATCAATTTTTTCTTTCATATGCATCACAACAATATTATAAAGTTAAAAACGTAAGTATCTAATTATCTATCAATTCATGTATCTAATAAACCCATACCGACTATGCAACGCAGCCAACCCACACTTCACATCCATCCGGGCATCTAACTGACTGCGCTCATCTGTCACCATTTCAGACCATGAACAGCTGTAAAAGTAACGACTAATGATGGCATCCATCCAGTCGTCCAATACCTCTGATTGTCCCTGCATATCCAGAACTAAACGCTGAACTGCCCGAGCTTCGTTGTCGTCAATTTCACAAGTCATTTTCGTTTTACGTGGTTTAGGTGGTACATAATCCCCAGTAAGATAATCCGCAATAATCTGCAGCTGCTGGTCAGCATTAAGCTTTTTAGATTTCTTTGCCTTCACAGCATTGTCCATAGCCACGGCGATAGGATTCACAGTACGCCCGCTTGAACTTGTGTTCGTATATAACCATGCCCCAAACTGCTGTAACCAGCCCTCTAAATCAAAACGTGACCAATCCACCGACTGTAAAATATGTTGCTTTGCTACCGCAGTACTCATCGTTATAAATCCCCTACCATCTTCTCTATTTGCTGAACCGCTAAACCTGACTTCACTTGCTCTGTACTAAACCGTATTACCTGGTAACCCATCATTACTGCAGCGTTGTATTTCTCCATATCCCCAATGTAGCCTTTACCTCTCGTATGCCTGCCACCACTCCAGACCCCACCTTCAACTTCAACCAGTATCTTTTTGCCAACAATATGAAAATCAGCTCTCCATTTCCGTTTTGGGTGAAATTGGTATTCCTGTTCAAAGTTGATTTTTAAGGCCCTTAACTCCCTGGCCAACTTTGCTTCAAACTCATTCGGTACTTTCTCATCCTTGACCTTAGGACGCTTAGAGCCTCGTTTAGGTTTAGGTACCCCAATCATTTTCTTGTATTCAGCAATTGAGTAGCTGGTCATGCATCTGCCCCACTGGCCAACTCTGCAAAAAGCTGTTTTGCATGATCAGTTAGAGTAAATCCCTGTGGTGTTTCACCATCCTTTGCCACCAATCCCCAGTGAACCAGGCCATTGAGATAACGCTGCAGGCTGCGAATTGAAATCCCCATGTTTGGCTCTATCGCTGCATGTATTTGCTTAACAGAGATACGGCCTTTGGTTGACACCATGGTTTTGAAGATCATCAGGTTTGTGTAGGTGCGCTCTGCATCCGTCATGCTGCAGCTCCCGGGAGTGACCCATTGAATCCAACCTGTTTCAAATACTGTTCCCATTTTTTGGCTTGTGCTGGATCTTCCAGTTTCACGGCGATACGTGCAGCGAGTTTTTCATAGGACTCACCCGGTTCAGAGAACTTGCTTGAGAACTCAGGATGTTGTGAAAGTTTTTGAGCGAAGGTGTGAATCTGTTTTTCAGAAAGCTGCTGAGATTTACCGCCGGTACCTGCAGGTTTTCCAGAAGTTGGATTTTGAGTATTCGAATACTTGGTTCTGTAAGCGTTAATCAACCAGTCAGCAAAGTGATAAATCATCAGATCATCACTCATGGGTTTTTCAGCGTTGTAATTCTCGAATGCTCGTTTTTCACGTTCCGCCCATTTCGAATTCATGATGGATTCAAAATCGATGCCGTCATCAGCCAGATAAATTTCTTCACGAAGTTTTTTAAAACAAAACCAGTCTTTTTTATTTTTAGATTCTTCTGGTAGGTTCTTTGATAGATTCCGTGTCCCAACGTTGGTACCCTTTAACGGAATTGTTGGGACTCTTTCATGGAATTGTTGGAACTGTTCCGTTGTTGGAACTGTTCCATTGTTGGGACTCTTTAAATCGGCTTTTTGCTCTTTTAAGGATTCCACTGTTGGTACTGTTTCACGGCCATTTACCCCAACCAATTGATACACTTTGACCTGTTTGGTTTTACCTTTTCGCTCACCAGTATCTGCAATTAATCCATCGTCAATCAGCTCATCAATGATCTTTAAAACGGTTTTACGGTCCATTTCTGTGTCATCCACCAATCGAGACATACTTGGGTATGCGCAATGATCTTCGCCTGCACGATCAGCAAGTGAAAGTAAGACTAATTTTTTGAGAGGCTTTAAAGCCCCACCTTTTTTAGTGGGTACTTCTACACTCCATGCCCATTTGCTGGCATCTAAGCTCATAACGCTCTCCCGTCAGGTGCTTCGTTAAATTTCGTTCCTTTTTTTGAATTACAGCTTCGACAAAGTGTTTGTAAGTTATCAAGCTCGTCACTCCCTCCATGTATAACTGGAATGATATGATCTACAGTTAAATCGCTAGTACTTCCACAATGTTTGCAAATACATCCATCGCGGTTGAAAATGGTTTCTCTGATAACTCGTGGCAATGGTTGTCGAACTGTATTTTTCGGTTCTGGCCCATACTTTTTTTCAAAATCTGAATCAATCCACCGTGCTTCCAAATCAAATACATACAAATTTGTAATTTCTCTTGCGCATTCAACACACAGACGAATTTGTACATTCATTCTGTAAATTGGATTAAACACTTCCCGGGAATGGCATAAGGTGCAGAATAATCTTTGGTTTTTATTCATATGTTTGTACTCTCGGCTTCACGTATCCACCAAATGATTCAACTGAATTCGACTTCACCAGGCTTGATACGATCTGATCAGCCAGATAAATTGTGATGCGAAATCTCCGGGCCATTAACTGGGATAATTCAATTTTGGTAACGGCGGCGTTGTTTTCGTCATAGCCCTTTTTGCGAAGGCTTAATTTCTTTTGTTCATGGATTTCATTCAGCACACGTAAAGCAGGTTCATAAAATGATTGAATGCCCTGCTGTTGCTTAAAATCCGGTTGTTTCTGGAACTGTCTATTCATGGATCACCCCGAGACAAATAATGCAATGGGTTGATCCAGACGGCGTTTGGCTTTGAGTTCAGCGGGTGATGCGAGCTGAATGTCATCTTTGTGAATAATCTGCCCACTGTCCAATCTGTAGTATTCATCTAGGACAAAAGCCTCTACGGTTTCCAGGTTGTTATCTGCAATTCGATGTGAATACACCACCACATCCCCTTTAATAAAATCGTATTGCACGTAAGCATCATCCAGTGCCAGTCCTAAATTGAATTCTCGTTTTTCAATTTGCTGGACTAAGCAGGTATTACATTGCTCTTCTTTACAATTCGTGCACTTGTTAGCGCATGGGTGTTGTGGTAATTTTGTTTTCATTCATGGGTTCCAATAATTTGTGAATACTAAAAGCCTGATTTCACGGATCAGGCTTTTTCTATTTGTATTTGGGCAATGTACTTCCCAGATGCTTTTCTCAACGCCTCATCTGTAGCTGCAGCGAATTCCTGGATTTGCTTTAAGAATGCATGAGCCTCTTCATATTCTTGCGGTGTCACAACGTTATCTTCTAAAACGTCATAAACGGTTTTTGTCGCTTGTCCTGCTGCAATAGTGGTTTGCAACATTGCTTCAACAATTGAAAGCTCACGATGGTTATCACCTTTGGAACCAACTGGAACCAACACATAACCAAGTTCATGTGCCCAAACTTTTATTAACTCTGGGCTTTGAGTGAATGACTGAATAGCTTCAAGCTTTTTCAGACTTGGGATGTAGTTTTCCATATTCACATTTGCGTAATTCAGAATGGTGTTGTGTGAATCACCAGTAACCTGAGCAATATCTTTTGGTGAAATGCCTTTTGTTTGCTTAATCATTTTAAAGATTGCTGTTTGAGCTTCTTTACTTAATTCCATTGTGAATCCTGTAGTTAACTTCACATTTATTAAAAAAAATTATTGAGTGATAATTTGGTTCAGGCAGTAAGTTTTTGATTGCGTAAATAATCAAAATCAGCTTCTGGACATAATGAATCGCAAGAGACTTGGCCTTTACTTGCTTTATCTATGCGAATAGCCAACGGTGCTCCACATTTTTTGTTTACATAGATGATTTGCTGAAGGTTACCGACTGTTGTTAGGCATTCTTGTGCGAAGGTTTTACGACCCTCTGGTGTAAGGCTTAAAAGGTAGCTTTTAAGTTGTTCAGTGTTAGAGGAAGACATTTTTATCTCCTTAATAAATATATTTAGTAAATACTAATTTTAATTACTAAACATGTCAATCAATCTTTAGTGTTTGCGAATTTACTTTTTACTAAAAACTATGTGAAATACTAAATATGGATAAAGTTGCTTTAAGACGCAGAAATTTGCGCACAGCCATTGATGCTGCCAACAAGGAATTAGGTTTTAAATCGGATGTAGCTTTTTGTGAGCATTACGATTTAAACGCTAGTCATATTTCTCAACTCATTAATGGGCATGGGAGTTTTGGTGAGCGTGCGGCAAGAAATCTTGAGAAGAAGATTGGTTGGGATACTGGATTGCTCGACAAGGAAGATTATTCCGTGGATGGCTCTACCCCACATTCATGTCAAACTGGGGGAATCCATATAGCGCCCATTGAGTTTAGAAGTGGTGAAAGAAAGCCAACCAATGTAAGAATTCCTATTTATAAAGACATCAAGGCTTCATGTGGCGCTGGCATAGAAAATTTTTTAGAAGATGTGAGTGAGTATCTCGACATAGATCCATACATCTTAAAAATTATGGGCATACAAACTAAACCAGAAAACTTGCGAATAATCTATTCTGCTGAATACAGCATGTACCCTACTGTTGCCCCAGAAAGTCCATTATTTGTGGATATTTCAGATAAAGACCCAAATGCTTTGAAAAATGGAAATGTGTATGTGTTTACACATAATCACGAATTAAGAATGAAACGTATTTTTGTCAGCTATGGTTCGAATACCGTGAAATTGACCAGTGATAATCCAGATAAAAAGCGATATCCAGATGAGTTCATTACAAGCGACCAGCTTAATGAAATCAATTTTGTTGGACGTTTAGAGTTGGCTTTAGTTAAGCCTTGATTACCTAAAGGATTGATATGCACCCGAAACAAATCATGAATCAAATCATAGATCGTATTAATCAAGCTGCTGAATCAAATGAAGCTCTTAACCTGAATGCAGATGAGGTAAAAGTTCTTGCTGCTGAAATTGGGGATATCCATTTTGTACCTGTTTATACCAATGAGCAAATTGTTCAGCTGGTGAAAGAGGGAAAATTGGGGCAGAAGATAGTTGATTAAAAACCAAGGGAATGACTAATAAACTCAATGCAGAAAATTGAAATAAATTCCCGCAAGATCAGCTATGTACTTTATCAGCACTACCTGTTGACAGTAGTGCTTAGAACAGGTGAAAGGTTCCTTTACCGACTTCTTGAATCAAGTACGTTTACTAAATTTATAGATTCTAAAGATAAAGACAAATTCTATAAAAACGAAATCGAAGCGAATAAAAAGTTTAAGCGTATTCAGCTTTTTATTTAACTGAAACAAATTGCGAACCCGACGCGGGTCTTTGATCGGGAATATAGGGGTTTACGTATGTCTTATTTTAAAGATACGAGAGTTAATATTGTTGGGAATAATAAGCTTAGATCTCCTCAGATCGAGGCTTATATAAAGATTCAAGATTATTTTGAACAAAACCCACAAGGTGAAGCGCTAGTTGTATTACCTACAGGTACTGGAAAGTCTGGACTTATTTCAATTGCGCCATATGGAATATCAAATGGTCGTGTGCTTATTATTACCCCAGGATTGGTCACAAAAGAAAGTATCAGCAAAACTCAAGAATCATTAAAAGATAACTTCTGGATTAACTATGATGTAATTTTTGGTTCCAATAACTTGCCTATTGTTTGTGAATATACATCTGATATTACTGACGAGCATTTAACTAATAGCAATATTATTTATTCAAATATTCAAAGAGTCATAAGCCAATCTGATAGTTGTTTGAAAAATAGAGTTTCACCCGACTTTTTTGACATGATAATTATTGATGAGTCGCATCACTCTGTTGCATCTAGCTGGGAATCAATCCTCTCATATTTTAATACCGCTAAGAAACTTCATGTTACAGGTACTCCATTTAGAGGAGATGGTTTGCCGATACCTGGTGAAAAAATCCATGAAACTCCATTATCCGAGGTAATGCGCGATAGACTGGTAAAATACCTAAAAAAAGAAACAGTAAATGCCCACCACCTATATTTCATAACCCCTGAATTTCCAGAGGAGAAACTAACAGTAGAGCAGGTATTACGATTTAAAGATACTGAGTGGCTACAAAAATGTATAGCTCTATCTAAAGAGTGCTCAATGGATGTTATTAATCACAGCCTTATTAAGTTGAAAGAGCTAAGGGATGTGTCGCCAGATGTACCTCATAAAATTCTGGCAGTTGGTTGTAGTATTGAACATGCTGAGGATTTGCAAAAATGGTATGAAGAGGTAGGACTTAAAACTATATTAATTCACAGTAATATGGATAAAAGTATTCAAGCAGCAAAATTTAAATCAATTGAGAATCATGAATGCGATGTAGTTGTTTCCGTTAATATGCTAATGGAAGGCTATGACCATAAATACCTTACTATACTATCGATTTTTAGACCATATAAAAGTTTGAATGCATTTGCTCAAGTAATCGGTCGTGTATTACGAGCAATTCCAGATGAAGAGATTAAAGCTTTTGAGATTGATAATAATGCTACAGTTATTTTTCACGAAGAAACTGGCTTAAATGAATTATGGGAGGATTTTCAAAAAGAAGTTAATCGTGCCAAATCCGAGCGAATTAAAGATTATACTTTAAAAGAGTTAACATCAGATTATAAACGCAGACCGCAAACTCTTGGTAATGTTGACTCTGACGCTGCTTTTATTAGCGACCAAGATTCTTTTCTGCCAGATATAGACTTTAATGAATTATTTGAAACCAAAAGAAAGGAAATAAATTCCAAAGTTCAAGAAACACTTAAAAAGTTTAAAGAGATACAGGATCTTGACGAAAATATTCTTAAAACCTTGGAAAAACAGTTAATTGATCAAGAAAGTAAAAAAATTTCAACTGACTTTATTGATCCAGAGTTACTTGAAAAACGTCCAACCGTAGCACGTGATCAGTTAAGAAAACTAATTAAAAAGAAAACTGAAGATGAAGTTACCAACCTTCTTTCAGACCATGGATACAATCCTAAAGGGCTTGAATTAGCTAATTCATTTTCAAGGCATACATCAATTATCAAGCCTGGTACAGCTAATGATGGCACGTTAGTAATGTATATTAATTTTAAGCTATATGATAAATTTGGCTCCATTGCGTCAAGAGATAACCCAACTCTTGTAAAATCCTTGAAGGTAATTCCTTCTCTTATTGAAGAAGTAAGGAAAATGATATGACCGACCTCATGCTTACTCAAATTACAGATTCTTTAGCTAGCCTTTATATTTTCAAAGGAATACAGCCAACTGAACTTGCTGATTCAATTTTTGAAGATTCATATGTGAATATGATTTCTGAAAGAAAGATGGATAAGATTGAAGTTACCCTTACATTTAATGAAAAATGTGAAATTACAGATAAAATTTATACTCATCATATGAAATATATTTATAATGAGCAGAAATTTTTAATGACAATTAAAGAAGCAGTTAATTCTAAACAATTTAAAACTGTTTGGGATAGGACTTTGCTTATTAATTCATCATTAGATAAATTAAGTAAAACCCTCAAAAATTCTGACTACAGTGATAATCAGATTCAGAAAATATTAGATACCATTCCAAAAGATTTCAACTTAAGAAACAGCAAAACTCTCAAAATAGCCTCTTAGGTTTTAGTATTATTAAAGACCCACCCCAACGGTGGGTTTTCTTTTCCTATTTTCCGCTTATAATCCCCTCACCAATAACAACAATACATAATTATGAAAAAAGTACTATTCACCATCCTACTTCTAAC
The DNA here is from genome assembly GCF_049808495.1 of Acinetobacter sp. G11. Taxonomy (NCBI): domain Bacteria; kingdom Pseudomonadati; phylum Pseudomonadota; class Gammaproteobacteria; order Moraxellales; family Moraxellaceae; genus Acinetobacter; species Acinetobacter sp. G11. Next base: position 120,879 of record NZ_JBNCAT010000002.1, on the reverse strand, counting down.
TTTAGCTATCACCGGCTGCCAGAAACAACCAGAACAAACAACCCCATCTGATCCAGGTAAAACTAATCCTGTAGCAAAAGCCCAATTTGAAAAGTCGGATGCAATCATCAATACCTACCTAGACAAGCTTGATAGTGCTGAGACCCCACAAACGGAAAGAACTCAAATACTCTGTAAGGACTACCCTGCTGAATACAAAACCAATTACATGCCGGCCTTACTTAAGTTGTCACCCACTGAATATACGCGGGCACAACTATTGAAGGATCTGGACATAGCTTTGGACTACTATAAGAAAAAAGACAATATCCAGTGCTGAAGGATTCGCATGTGATTTGCAGGAGATTATTATGGAAAGAATTGTTATCGCGATAATTCTCATTATTATCGTGATATTACTGATCGTTCTTTATTTCAAAAATAAATAACCCACATGGCTATTTATAAAGCAAGCCTAAACAATAATGTCATCTTATGAGTCTATCTTCACACTCTAATACTACGGATAGTATTTGATCGCACAGACCCACTTCGGTGGGTTTCTTATTTCTGAAACACTCAATAGTTATTCTTTACTCAAGATCTCATACGAAGACGGGATCTGTAATGACTAAGTAAGACCTATCTCGAACCCACTATATGTGGGTTTTCTTTTAAAAAGGCCAGCATGTGCTGGCCTTTTTGATTAGTCTTCATCTTCAACTAAAACATAATCTTTCTGCTTTAATTCCATTTTTTCAATAGCATCTTCCAATTCCCGTTGTTCTTCATCTGGCATAAGTTCAATTTTTAAAGATTCTCTATACTGTAAGGCTTCAGCTTTTAGAGTAAATTTGGCTTGTATACCTAATTCCTCAAGGTAGCTCTTCACATCTGTTAAGGAAGTTCTGAAAAATTCTTTTTTATAATTAACTTTATTAACTCGTTCATGATTAAAATGATGATGAAGCTTTTTCTCTAGAGTTGGAGCATCTTCACTATAAATCATTGCATGAACATCAAATGTAAATGGCACTGATGCATCTCCCAGCTCCCTAATACGATCCATTGGCTCCAAACGTCTAGTCATTCCAAGTTTTAAGACATCATCTCCAAATGACCCAATATTCGAAATAACATACACGTGCCCTGCTCTTGTTTGCTGGGCCATTGATAAAGCACGCTGATTTCTTTCCTCCGCTTCATGAAGTTTAAGCATCAATTCATTCATTTTTTGATCATATTTAGATTTTTGATCATCTGTTGCTTGTTCGAACTCCTTTCGTGCTTTTTCATAAGCCTTCTTCAATATATCTTCTTCTTTACTTGCCTCTTTTATTGCGCGTTCATATTCTTTTCTTGCTTTTTCCTCTTCACGAATTTGCTCACGAATCTCTCTCTGCTCTTCACGTTCTCTTTCTTTGAATTCTAGAACTAATGCTGCCCATTTTAGCTCCTCAATCCTTAGTGCTAAATAAGATGGATTGATTCTGGCATTTCTAAAAGCTTGTCCATAATTATTTAAAAGTAAATAATCATCTTTCAATGCCTCAATTAATTTACCAACATTATCATGTCGTAAACGTGATACATGAACATCCGCTTTACTATTAAAAGAATTTGTTATGAATGCGATAGCTGTTGTTTTTCTAATATCTTCAACATAATCACATTCAGCAACGACTCCGTGTTTAATGGCTGTTTTAATCTCAGATTTAATTGTTTTTAATCTTTGAGCTGCATCTAAATACTCATATCCCTCTATAAGATCATCAAGTATTGCTTGATTAGGTAATAGATATTCATCATTGTAACCCTGAATTTTATTCTCAAGCGCCTTATTGGTTTTACTCAACTCCATAGTTTTCTGAGCTAAATTGTAATAATCACCAAGTATTTTCTGTGCTTGTTGCTCTGTGTTAGACATAGTTTTTTGAGCATGTTTTTCTAAAAAAATTTCTACTGTTTTAATTTTTTCTTTAATTTTGGTCTTAAAAGCTTCTGCTTCAGCCACAATAGTGCGCTTGTAAGCTTCATGTGATTTTAAATTAGATTGATATTCTTTCTGCCATACAGCTTTATCATTTTCTATCTCAGCAGCACATTTTTTCTTCTCAGAATCTATATATTTCACGACATCTACAATAGCTTGATATTTTTCCAATTCAAGTAAGCGACTTTCAAGCAATTCTTTCTGATTTAAAAGCCCACTGATTTGTCGGTAATCACTACTAGCTTGAGCTTCAAGCTTTCCTATCTTGATAGACAAGTTTTTATTCTTTTCTATGAGTTCCTCTTCATTAGATTTAAGTTCCTTATTCTTAGTGTAAAAGAAATAAATAACACCACATGAAGCTATCAATAAAAAGAAAAGAAAAAATTCCATAGCTGTATCTATTAATTAAAATTTAACCAATTCTCAAACATTATTTCCTTATTTTCAACTTATTAGAAAATATTTTTTATTGAATATTCAATATCTTTGAAAAGGTTTTCTTTTGTCTATATTATTATTTACTAAATATTTTACTAAATTTATTTAGCAAAACTATTGACTAAATATTTAGTAAATACTAAATTACATCTCACCAGATAACAAAAAAGCCCCTTGCTTTCGACGACCAGGGACTTTTACTCAAAGAGTGAGATAAGTATGAACCAAACACCTTCCCATAGTCAAACCCCTGAGTTTGGCCACATCCCGCAAACCGGGATTCTTTACCAACAACCACCTTCTAGTGAGCAGATTGCTAAGGCAAATCGCTGGAACAAGTTCAAAGCTTTTATGCGTGACGCGATTGCAGTAGTGGTTTTTAGTTCGCCAATTGTGGCAACACCTTTCATGGTTCGCAGTTGTTCAGATGATGTGGATCGTCAAACTGTGCAGGCGGTTAAGTTTCAGATGGAGGTAAGCAAATGACTACTTCTACTCAAAAATTCTCTGAATACCTTGGTGGCTTTGAACAAAACAGCATGTCCATGCGTCTTGGCCACACTGTTTATGTTGAACAAGGTAAAGACATCTTCACTGAAGATCGTAAAACCGGTGAGCTTCAAAAAGTCACTCTTGAAGAACAAGTTGCCAAGCCTTGGATCCGTCAAAACTTTGACCGTGAACGTGCTTTTCAACGTCGTAAAGCTTTGGCCATTGGTTTGCAGAGTTCACATATTCCATTGCGTGAACGTCGCACTTTCAAAAAACGTATGGGCTGGGTTGGGGCTTAAGGGGAATTATCATGACTGTATTTTTTAAGAAAGCTGAACGCAAAAATGCGAAATTACGCCTTGCCCTTGCCGGTCCTACCGGTTCAGGTAAAACCTTAGGTGCACTCCTTTTAGCTAAAGGAATTGGGGGACGAATTGCAGTAGCAGACACAGAAAATAGTAGCGCTGAATTATATGAAGATGTTGTTGAATTTGAACATGCAAATATTCAACCACCCTACACCCCTGAAAAGTTTATTGATGCTATTCATGCTGCAGAGAAAGCAGGTTTCGATACCTTAATCCTGGATAGTATTACTCATGAATGGTCTGGCGTTGGCGGCTGTTTGGAGATTGTCGACAAACTTTCCGGTACCACTTTCAAAGGTAATAGCTGGGGTGCATGGAGTCAGGTTACTCCACGCCATCGCAAGTTTATCGATGCAATGCTTCAGTCCAGCATCAATATCATTGTGACCATGCGCAGCAAAATGGATACCGTTCAGGTTGATGCAGGAAACGGCAAAAAGAAAGTCGAAAAAGTGGGCATGAAAGCTGAACAGCGCGATGGGATTGAATATGAGTTCACTACCGTTCTGGATCTAACCCACGACAACTATGCGGTTAGAACAAAAGATCGTACCCGCATTTTTAGTGAGCCTATGCTACTCACAGAACAGGCTGGCATATTGCTCAAACAATGGCTGAACTCTGGATCTGCTGATGCATGTATCAATGGTAATCAATTTTTAGAGCTTGAAGCACTTATGCAACAAGCTGGAATTGATATTGAAAAGTATTGTGCCAAACGTGGATTAAACAGCCTTCACGATGTTCAACAGCAGAAGTTTGATGAGACATGCGCTGGCATTCACTCAATCATTAAGCGTACCCAACAAGCACAACAGGCTAATGAGCAGCAGTTACATGCCGAGAATGAAGCACGTTTAGAAAATGATTATCAGGTTGCGTTAAAAGACATTCAAAATGCTAACCAGATTAATGATCTTAATCGTCCTGCTACCTACTTCAAAGGCACAAAGTACGAACAACAAATTTTAAATGCCTGCCAGGCTAAATCAGATATGGAGGGATGGTCAGCATGAATATTTTAAATAGTAATGAAGCTTTTACAGCAATGATGGCGGGTCGAAATATTATGTGCCGCGCTATCGGTGAATTGATCGAATTCAATGATATCGATCAGTTCCCCGCCAACATCTTTGCTAAACCAGGTTATGAGTATTGCATCAAAGTTGAAACCATGGAATTGGCTGGTATTACATTCGAAAAGCCCCTGACTCCGGATGAGGTTCAACTCGGCGATAATGTATATATTGTTCAAGCCAGTGGTGAGATACATCACTATAAATATGTAGTCTGCCATGAGGTATTAAATCAATCTATTGCCCGGGGGTTTGCACAACGCGATCCAAATAATACACAGCTACAAGCAGAGGCATTTTGTAAGCTTTTTGACCGTGTTTACCGCCGAGCAGATATTGTTGAAATTAACACTCAAACAAAACAAAAACGTCGTAGCCGCAAAACAGAAGCACCAGCTGCAAATGACCAAAATTCAACATCAAATGATGTGGAAGAAAAGACATTTGAAAGTCAGTCAGATATTCAGATTACCGAGCAAGGTCCAGCTGCTGCAGAAGACAGTTTGACAGAGGAATTTGTTGAAACTGATGCAGTGATATTGGTTGAGAAGTTTACGGCTCAAATTGATGAATGCACAACAACACGGGATGTTTTGGCTCTACGCCCTGTCTTTGTGGCTAATGGCCATCTGGAGCGTGAAGATCAACAACACTTGTGCAAGCTGACTGAAGATAAATTGCTTGAACTTGATCCTGAGCAATACACGCCTAAGGTTGAGCTAGATAATGATTTAAGCATTGATAAACTTAAGCGACTGCAACAAGAGGCTGAAAGTCTCATTCAATCCCAAAAAGATGAGCATCTGGAACCGCCAGTTCAGGCCGATGTAGACGATATTCACCAGGTGTTACTAAATGAATTACTTGGAAATGTTGCCAATGCAGCTACACCAATGGAAGCCAATGCTCAAATCAAGTACACCACTCACTGGACCGAAGAACAGCGCAAGCCATTAATTAATGCAATCAATAAACGCCTGGTCGAGCTTAATCCACCTAAGGCTCAATCATCACTCGCAGTTCGTATTCAGAAAGCTGAAGACCTGACTGAGCTGGATGCCTTGGAAATTGATGTGTCAGCATGCGATGAAGAAATTCAACCCCGATTAATGGAAATGGTTGAGAAGCGTCGACTTGAATTGGATCCGTTTACTGCGGCAATTGGTGATGCATCATGAAATTCAATTACTCAACTATTACCCGAACACTGACAGTGTTCGGGGCCAAGATGGACCATATTTTTCATAATGTCAGCGTTGGTGAAATTGAAGAACTATTAATCAATGCGAAGTTTAAAGAAGCGACCTGGAGAAGATAATGGTTATAAAGTTGAAGTTGCCTTTTGAAGTTTTGCAGAGTTTGAAGGAGGTTCCTTGATGGGTGCTATTGAAGTGGTAACAATCCCAGTTGCTGATTTACGTGAATTAATTCGTCAAGAAACATCCAATGCAATTACAAAAGCATTACAAGGGCAAAATGACGAGCTATTAAATGTTAAACAGCTTTGTGAGCGCATTCCTGGTTTAACGCGACACCTTTTTAAGCAACTTGAAACAAAAGCAAAGCTTAAAAATATTCGTGGGAAATACTCACTTAAAGCTGTTAAAGACGCGATGCAATCTCACTAGCAGTGGGATTGTAATAAGCCATGGCACGTTTAGGGTTGCTCCAGCCAAACATCTTACATAAGTCAAGAATTGGTAACTTAAGAGCAATCCGAGTTGCTGCCGTATGGCGCGAATCATGGAATGTGAATCCGTATAACTCAGCACTAATGCGAGCCTTCATAAACTCGGTGCTGGCAGCAAGTGGTGATAAATTAAAAACAGAGCCTGATTTTTTCTTTTGGCGGCTTGATAGTATTTCTAATGCTTTTTGACTCAATGGCACTTCACGAGGCCGTCCATTTTTAGTAATAAGTAATTTTACATATCGCTTTTCTAAATACACCCTATCCCAAGTCATTCCACAAATTTCAGCCTGGCGCATTCCTGTTTCAATGGCCAATAAGAAGATGTCTTTAAGATCCACAGAAAGGTATTCACATAGTTTATCAATTTCATCTTGAGAGATGACGCGTTCACGATGATCTGAATCTTTTGGCATTTGAACATCTCGTACCGGATTTCGTCTTAACCATAACTTTGTCTCGACGCACCAGGTAAAGAAGCCAGCCAGCAAAACAAAATCCCTACGCGCTGTTCCCGTAGAAACATTCTCCAATCGCCATTCACGCCAGTTCACTAAAAATTCTTTATCAACATTTATTAATGGAATGTCGCATCGCATATGTTTTAATATATAGTTAATACGGCTAATTTCCCTGTCGGCACCCCTTTTCTTTATAGATATGGTGTCGCGGTATTCTTCCATTGCATCTCGTAAGATGACGTGATCGAATATCTGTTGTTTTTCATTCTTGAGTTCAACCTCGGTTTCTTGGGCCCACTTCTTTGCATCACGTAAAGTATCAAAGGTTTTAGACTTTGGTTTGTGTGGCTTGATCCGTACTGTTGCAGTAATGCGACCGTTACGTTTTTGAAAGGTTGCCATGGGCTTGTTGCACTCTTGTTGCACTAAATTTTTAAAACGGTTTAAATTTATTATCAAACCAGTTAAAAATCTAGTGAAAAACCAAGTGCTTTGTAATATGTTTAATTCGGGCTTTAATACTGTTTAAGTAATATCGCCCATTCGTGGGTCTTTTTTTTCTTCTACGATTTTTTGTATTTTTAGATTTATTTTGAGAATTGAGTTTTATGCAAATTTACTTGGCGAGAAATAATCAACAAGCCGGTCCTTACACCTTAGAGCAGCTTAATCAAATGCTCGCTAGCCAACAAGTGCTGCTTACAGATTTGGCCTGGCATCAAGGCATGACCGAATGGAAGGCTTTAGGTGAATTAACCCAAGGTAAACTTGTATATACACCTGAAGGCTATACCGCACCTGCGGCTTTTCCAGAACCCAATCCTTCACAGAATTCGGCTATTCGTAAAGTTCAGGTGGAGAAAAAAGTCACTGCCAAACAGGAACTTGCTTCAATTCCAACCCGTATTTTGGCAAAAATTATTGACTTGCTACTCTGGCTACCTGCCGCCGCAATTCCGTCATTTTTCCTGAAACCGGAGCAATTTAACCAGTTGTCCGAGATCCAGCAAAAAATGCAGACGGCCGAGACTTCCACTCAAGCCATGCAATTACAGCAGGAATTATTTACCCTTATCCCCCCTGAAGCCTGGCAGACCATGTTTATTTACCTCATCATCATGTTAGGTATACAGGCATTCATGTTGGCAAAATCCGGGCAAAGCATCGGTAAAAAACTGACTAAAATTAAAATTGTAGATGCCGAAAATGGCGAAAAAGTCAGCCTGATGCGTGCTTTCACTTTACGTAGCTTTATTTTTATCGTTTTAAATTTGCTCTTTATGCCATTTATTACAATTATTGATCATGTTTTTGCACTGGGCGAAAAGCGCCAGACCTTGCATGATAAATTAGCCAAAACCAAAGTGGTTAAACAATAAGCATATAATTAAACAGGGATTGTTTTTATATCCCTGTTTTCCCCCAGAATATTGATATTAAAATAAAATTCATACAATAAAAGCTTAATTCCGAGTAAAAAAATCAGTTTTTATAACAGATATTTAAAGCCATTTTACATATAGCTTAGTTTGTCGATATCAGGCATAATGCCCTACAACGTAGCGGTGCCTCATGATTGGGAAGGCTTTACTATGCTTAGATTTTCTAAGTGAAAAATAAACATTTCCAATCATGCGACACTTTAATCGCTATCCCATATTAAATTAGGGAATGGGACTCTTCACCGAGGTTGTAAAATGAGACAAACAATTTTAGCTGTATTGTCTTTATCTGCGATGGCTGCACTCTTGACAGGGTGTGGTGGTGATATGGTACTTCTGAACTCTAAAGGTCCAGTTGCTGAAGGTCAATCAAACCTCATGTTGACTGCGATTTACTTAATGCTATTGGTGGTTATTCCATCAGCGATTATGGCATTATGGTTCGGATGGAAATATCGCGCGTCGAATAAAGATGCAGACTATAAACCTACATGGGCACACTCTACTGCAATTGAAATTGTAGTCTGGGGTATTCCTGTTATTATTATTGGTATTTTAGCTTGGTTAACTTGGTGGGGTTCCCACAAGTATGACCCATACCGTCCGCTAGAATCAGATAAAGCACCTTTAAACGTTCAGGTTATTGCTGAACAATTTAAATGGATCTTTATCTATCCAGAACAAAACATTGCGACTGTTAACGAAATTCGTTTCCCAGAAAAAACTCCGGTTAGCCTGCGTTTAACTTCTAACTTCACAATGAACTCGTTCTTTATCCCTGCATTGTCTGGTCAGATTTATGCTATGGCGGGTATGCAAACTCACCTGAACTTCTTGGCAAATGAAACCAGTCCTGCTGAAGGCTACCGTGGTTTCTCTTCTAACTATTCAGGTTATGGTTTCTCGCAAATGCGTTTCCGTGCACACTCTGTGACTGATGCTCAGTTTGCTGAATGGGTGGCTGCAGTTAAAGCTGGTAATGGTAATACCATTAATCCTCAAGCTGTTCAAAAAACACTTTTAGACCAGGCTGAATTTGCAACCCTACGTGACGGTAACCGTTCTAAGTACCAAATCGAAGCAATCGTTGCGAATGCCCAAACTCCTGAAGAGAAGGCTGCTGCTGAAGCGTTGAAGCCTTATCCGACTAAGCCACATCCAGTGACTTATTATTCTTCAGTAGAACCTAAACTGTTCGAATCTGTGATTAACAAATACATGAGTAATTACCACGGTGCTGATCACTCGGCAACTGCTGGTCATGAAGCTGCTGCTTCTGAAGCTCATGCAAATGTTGAACATGCGACTGCTTCTGTAGAGGAATAAGACATGAGCTTCTTAGGTAAGTTAGGTCCGGATGCAATCCCTCACGATCCAATCGTGTTGGTGACAGTTGCCATGATGGTCCTAGGCGGTCTTGCAATGTTTGCAGGTATCACCTATTTCAAAAAATGGGGCTATTTGTGGAACGAATGGTTCACATCTGTAGACCATAAAAAAATTGGTATCATGTATATCCTCGTGTCGATTGTCATGCTTGTGCGTGGCTTTGCCGATGCGATCATGATGCGTCTTCAGCAGTTCCTTGCAAAAGGTGGTGGTGAAGGTTACTTGCACCCAGAACATTACGATCAGATTTTTACTGCGCATGGCGTAATCATGATCTTCTTCGTAGCGATGGGTCTTGTCGTTGGCTTAATGAACATTTCTGTACCACTTCAAATTGGTGCACGTGACGTTGCCTTCCCGTTATTAAACTCTTTAAGTTTCTGGCTGTTTGCCGGTGCTGCGGGTCTAATGATGGTATCTCTTGCTTTAGGTGAGTTCGCTGCAACAGGCTGGATGGCTTATCCTCCTCTTTCAGGTATCGAATATTCTCCTGGCGTAGGTGTAGACTACTACATTTGGGCACTTCAGGTTTCAGGTCTGGGTACGCTTTTAACAGGTGTTAACTTCTTCGTTACCATCATTAAAATGCGTGCGCCTGGCATGACCCTTATGGATATGCCTATTTTCACCTGGACATCTTTGGTCACTGTTGTACTTATCATTGCGACTTTCCCAGTATTGACTGCGACTCTTGCAATGTTGACACTTGACCGTTACTTCGACTTCCACTTCTTTACAAATGACTTGGGTGGTAGCCCAATGTTATATGTAAACTTGATCTGGACTTGGGGTCACCCGGAAGTATACATCCTGGTATTACCAGCTTTTGGTATTTACTCGGAAGTTACTGCCGTATTCTGCCGCAAAGCTTTGTTCGGTTACAAATCAATGGTGTACGCTACTGTAGCAATTGGTGTTTTATCACTTGTTGTTTGGGTTCACCACTTCTTTACCATGGGTGCAGGTGCCAACGTTAACGCGTTCTTCGGTATCATGACCATGATTATTGCGATCCCGACTGGTGTGAAAATCTTCTCTTGGTTATTCACCATGTACAAGGGCCGCATTACCTATACAACCCCAATGCTTTGGACACTTGGCTTCCTTGTGACTTTCGGTATCGGTGGTTTGACAGGCGTATTAATGGCAGTTCCACCAGCGGACTTCCTGGTACACAACTCTTTATTCCTTATCGCTCACTTCCATAACGTAATTATTGGTGGTGTAGTATTTGCGATGTTCGCAGGTATCATTTTCTACTGGCCTAAAATGTTTGGCTGGCAGTTAAATGAAGCTTGGGGTAAAGCAGCGTTCTGGTTCTGGTTCATCGGTTTCTATTTTGCGTTCATGCCACTTTATATCCTTGGTTTCATGGGTATGACTCGTCGTTTGAATACATTTGACAACCCTGAATGGGATCCATATGTAAATATTGCTATGTTCGGTGCGGTTCTGATTGCACTTGGTATTGCATGTTTCGTTATGCAAATCGTGGTTGGTTTCTTGCAACGCGAGAAAAACATGGACGTTACTGGCGATATCTGGGATGGCCGTACGCTTGAATGGTCTACTTCATCTCCTGCTCCGTTCTATAACTTTGCTTATATTCCAAAGATCAATGGTATTGATACTTTCTGGACTGACAAAGAAAACGGTATTGCATACGCTAAACCAACCAAGTATGAAGACATTCATATGCCAACCAACCGTGCGGCTGGTTTTGTTATCGCAATGTTCATTACTACCATGGGCTTTGCTTTAATCTGGCACATCTGGTGGTTAGTAGCGATTACATTCGTTTCTGCGATCATTAGCTTCATCGTGTCTTCTTTCACGAAGAAAGTGGACTACTATGTCCCTGCTGCTGAAGTTGAACGCATCGAAAACGAACGTTATGCACAACTTGAAAAACACTTGAAGAAGGACTAAGACTATGGCTGAAGTACTTCATCACGATAACCACGGACACGATGAACATCATCATCACGATGATACTGACATCACAGTCTTTGGTTTCTGGTCTTACTTGATGAGTGACTTGATCCTATTCGGTACACTCTTCATCGCGTTTGCTGTATTAAGCAGTCACGTTCCAGTTGGTACTCCAAGTGCACGAGATCTTTTTGGTGAATCTCTCGGTTTCGTGTTAACTGAAACATTCGCTCTCTTGATTTCGTCTGTAACGTTCGGCTTTGCTGTTCTTGCTGCCTACAAGAAAGACGTATCTAAAGTTCTGACTTGGCTTGCAATTACCTGGGTATTTGGTGCTGCCTTCATCGGTATGGAATTATATGAGTTCAATCATTTAGTTCATGCTGGTCACGGTCCTAGCACAAGTGCATTCTTATCTGCGTTCTTTACGCTAGTAGGTACACACGGTATTCACGTAACTTCTGGTTTGGTATGGATGATCGTGTTAATGGTTCAAATCAAGAAGTATGGTTTGACTCTTCCAAACACTCGTCGTCTTGCATGCTTAAGCTTGTTCTGGCACTTCCTTGACATCGTTTGGATCTGTGTATTCAGCGTAGTTTACTTGATGGGAGTTCTCTAATGAGTCACGATCACAATTCAGCTGGTGCAGCACACGGTAACGTTAAGCAATATACTGTTGGCTTTATCCTATCTATCATCCTGACCATCATTCCTTTCGGAATGGTGATGGCTGGTGGTTTTGGTCGCGGTATCTTGATTACCGTGATTGCGATTACTGCAGTTGCTCAGATTCTTGTACAGTTAATTTATTTCCTGCACATGAACTCTTCTTCAGAGCAACGCTGGAACGTTATTGCATTCGTTTATACGATTCTGACCATTGCCATCCTTCTGGTTGGTTCTGTATGGATCATGAACTACCTTCACTACAACATGATGATCTAAACTGGTTGTCATGCTGAAAAAGTATTTATTCCTGACTAAACCAGGAATTCTCTTTGGTAACTTCGTTACCACTTTGGGTGGCTACTTTGTAGCTGCCCAAGGTTCTGTAGATTTCCTTCTTCTTCTCATTACCCTTCTCGGTACCACTTTGGTGGTGGCATCAGGTTGTGTGGTCAATAACGTCATTGACCAGGACATCGACCAAAAGATGCAACGTACGCAAAATCGTGCGATGGTAAAAAAATCAGTTTCCGTTCCTGTTGCCTTGGTTTATTCCCTGGTACTCGGAGTCACCGGTTTTAGCATCTTGTGGTTTTGGGTCAATGCGTACGCTTTTTTATTCGCTGTCATTGGTTTTGTCGTATACGTTGGTTTCTACAGCTTATGGACAAAACGGACAACCATTCACCAAACCATTGTCGGTAGTATTTCTGGTGCAGCTCCCCCTGTAATTGGTTATACCGCTGTTGCAAACCAGTTTGACATGGGTGCCTTACTTATTTTTCTTGGGTATGCACTTTGGCAAATGCCTCACTCTTGGGGAATTGCAGTTTACCGCTTTGAAGATTACAAAAATGCAGGGATTCCAATTTTACCTGTAGCACGTTCAATTCATCGTACCAAGATCGAGTCGCTCATCTACGTTGTATTGTTCTGTATCACCATGAATGGATTATTTGTTTATGGTTATACAAATTGGATTTATGTGGTCGTACTGAACCTTTTGTGTCTGTACTGGGTGTATTTGAGTATTCAAGGCTTTAAAGCTGAAAATGATCAGTTATGGGCAAAGCAATATTTCATGTTCTCTGTCAAATTAATCACTGTCATCAGCCTCTTGTTTAGTTTCACTTCAACAGCACCACAACTACCCATCATATTTTTTTAAAAGATAGAGTCCTGCTCTATCTTTTAATTAGATATGCCATCCGCTTTTTTCATTTTCCTTGTCATGCTTTGCTTACTTCCTTATTTTCATAAACAAACTTTTTAGTAAGTGAATGTCTTTTTGTTCTTCATGACCAGCAAAATCTAGCCCAGCACTATTTTCAGTATTTTTGCTTTTTGCTCTTCCCAAACCTTGTATTTAACCTGCAAAGGCTCTAAAATTCACGCTTCGCAATTTATGCGACACAACTTTAGTTGTGACTCCTTGCCTCTGCTTTTATTGGCAGAGGCTGTATAAACCGTAAGGAGCTGACAATGCGTCACTACGAAATCGTACTTTTGGTACATCCAGACCAAAGCGATCAAGTTGTGGGTATGGTAGAACGTTACCTAACTCACATCAAAGAAGCTGAAGGTCAAATTCACCGTTTAGAAGATTGGGGCCGTCGTCAATTGGCTTACCCAATTAACAAAATTCACAAAGCTCACTACATTTTAATGAACGTTGAATGTGGTCAAGCTACGCTTAATGAATTAGAAGAATTGTTCCGTTATAACGACGCAATCCTTCGTAATGTTATTATTCGTCGTGAAAACGCAATCACTGAAGAGTCTTTACTTGCTAAGAGTGCTGAAGAAAAACGTGCGCGTAAAGCTCAACGTGAAGAAGCACAACAAGCTCAAGACTCTGCTGAAGCATAAGGAGAACATCAATGGCACGTTTTTACCGTCGTCGCAAGTTCTGCCGCTTTACAGCTGAGAACGTTACGTACATCGACTACAAAGATATCGATACTTTGAAACAGTACATCACTGAAAACGGCAAGATTGTTCCTAGCCGTATTACAGGTACTAAAGCTCGTTACCAACGTCAATTGGCGCTTGCTATCAAACAAGCTCGCTACTTAGCGTTGATCCCTTACACTGACAATCATAAGTGAGGTTGAGCTGTGGATATTATCTTATTACAACGCATTAAAAACCTTGGTAAATTAGGCGATAAAGTATCAGTTAAAGCTGGTTATGGCCGTAACTTCCTTATCCCTCAAGGTAAAGCAGTTGCAGCAACCGAAGCGAACACTGCTGCTTTTGAAGCTCGTCGTGCTGAACTTGAGAAAGCTGAAGCTGACGTTTTAGCTGCTGCTCAAGCACGTGCTGACCAATTGAACGAAGTGAATATCGTAATCACTGCTAAAGCTGGTGACGAAGGTAAACTATTCGGTTCTATCGGTACTCGTGACATCGCTGACGCTTTAACCAATGCTGGTCTTACTGTTGACCGTGCAGAAGTTCGTTTACCAAATGGTGCGCTTCGTAACACTGGTGAATTCAACATCGCAATCCAATTGCATCATGATGTTGTTGCTGAAGTTCTCGTTACTATCGTATCTGAGTAATTTCCTGCAAGAAAAAGAGCATGCTTTTGCATGCTCTTTTTTTATCTCTAAAAACAGTCAAGATAGTTGAATTAACGTATATAAACGTTGTTCACTTCATTTATTTTGACTGTTTTTAATGACTTAAATAAATGAAATTTTCGATTCGCATTTTTTTTAAGAGCGCGTATCATCTGCTTATACGAAGATAATACCTTTTTTTATTCTTCGGCACTTTTTTCAAATTACTCATTTATTGCATTTAAAATTAGGGTTTTATATGTCACAGGCGAATGCCAGCGCTATGCTTAACTCAGCGAAAGTAGATAATAAAGCAAATGAGTCAGGCCAACTTAAAGAGTTTCGTACTCCTCCGCACAACTTGGCAATTGAACAAGCCGTTCTTGCCGCGCTGATGACGGTCGCCGAATCTTTTGAGCAAGTCGGTGATGTATTAAATGAAAATGATTTCTATGCCACACGTCATAAATATATTTTCCGTGCCATTGAAAAACTAGCCCAAGAAAACTCGCCTTATGATGCGGTTTTGGTCAACGACTGGCTGATCAAACAGAATCTGCTCGAGGCTGTGGGTGGCGAAGAATATTTAATGCAGCTGATGGCAGACTCCCCTTCCAGCTTTTATAACCTGGAAACCTACGGCAATAAAATTAAAGAATTTTCAACCTTACGCAGCATGATCAAGGTGAGTTCTGAAATTCTACAGAACGCGTATGACACCAAGGGCCGTACGGTCAGTGAAATTCTGGATTTAGCTGAAACCAATATCTTCTCCATTGCTGAACAGCATAACAACAATGCCAAAGCGCAAGGTCCAAAACCAATCAATGCGGTAGTCGCCGATGTTTTTGACAAGTTGAATGAACTTTCCCAAATGGAAGGCAACATTACCGGTTTAACATCAGGTTTCGTGGAACTGGATAACAAAACTTCAGGCATGCAAGCCGGAGATTTGATTATTGTGGCTGCACGTCCATCCATGGGTAAAACCACCTTCGCCATGAACCTGGTCGAAAGTGTGCTGTTTAACTGTGACTTGCCTGCCCTGGTTTTCTCTATGGAGATGCCCGCAGATTCGATTGCCATGCGTCTGATTTCTGCTTACGGTAAAGTCCATCAGGGTCATCTGCGTGCCGGCAAACTGGATGGTGATGAATGGTCCAAAGTCACTGGCACCATTTTACAGCTGCAGGAAAAGCATCTGTACATTGATGACTCTTCCGCTCTTCCACCAACCGAAGTCCGGGCACGGGCACGTCGTATTGCCAAACAGCATGGAGGGAAAATTGGCTGTATCATGGTCGACTATTTGCAGCTGATGAAAGTACCGGGCATGGGCGATAACCGTGTTGGCGAGATTTCGGAAATTTCCCGCAGCTTAAAAGCCTTGGCTAAAGAGATGAACTGCCCTGTGATTGCACTTTCCCAGCTGAACCGCTCGCTGGAAAACCGTCCAAACAAGCGTCCAGTGATGTCCGATTTGCGTGAATCCGGTGCGATCGAGCAGGATGCCGACTTGATCATGTTCATTTACCGCGACGAAGTGTATAACAAGGAATCTAAAGAAGCCGGTACTGCCGAAATTATTATCGGCAAGCAGCGTAATGGTCCAATTGGTACGGTACGTCTGGCTTTCGAAGGTCAATACACGCGCTTTAGCAATCTCTCGCCTGAGTTCTATGCCCAGTATGATGATGAAGAATAAGCTATAAAAAACGAGGTTCTGACCTCGTTTTTTTACTCTTTGCCCTGTACCCCCACCGTATTTTTTTAAAGTTCACTTAATCGCGCTATTGCTTTAATTCATCACCGCTCAATATTGCATAAATTTTTTCTGTCTAAAATTTGGTGAAAAATACACTTTAACTTAGTGTTTATTTTCAGTCAGAGGACTACAATACCCTTCTTCATTTTGTTTAAGTTCCTCATTTTCAAGACTGAGGAATGAGCATATCTATAATATTCTTACGTAGCTTATAAGCAATTTGATCTCATAAATTGCTGTAATGTTTTATTGTAACCCCAAGGAGTAACGAGGGTGCGCCAAGCAACAGTTTATATTGATAGAGAAGCCCTTCAATATAATTTAAACCGTGTCAAACAACTTGCACCAACTGCCCAAATTGTCAGTATGGTTAAAGCCAATGCTTATGGACATGGAGTCAAAGACTGTTTAGCAGCCTTAGGTGAAACGGACGCTTTTGGTGTCGCCTGCCTGGAAGAAGCCTTAGAAATTCGTGAACTTGGCTATCAACAACCGATTACCCTGATTGAAGGCATTTTTTCGGAAGATGAAATGCAAGTGGTAATAGAGAACAATATTGAATGTGTGGTTCATCATCAGCAACAGTTAGACTGGTTACGTGCACACAAAGCAGCCTACATTGGCAAAAACTTGAAAGTTTGGGTCAAACTCAACAGCGGCATGAACCGCTTGGGTTTTAAGGTACCCGAAATCATTGAAGTGATTAATTCGCTTAAAGCTGAAGGTTTTAGCTGTGTACTGGCCATGCACTTTGCCAATGCCGATGCCGAACATCCTTTAAATGAACAGCAAAAAAATCAGTTCCTGCAAGTAAAACAAGCCTGCGCCCCCGTGATGGGCTCTTGCTGCAATTCGGCTGCCATTTATAAATGGCCTGAATTGAATTTTGATTTTGTCCGTCCAGGAATCATGCTTTATGGTGCATCTCCATTTGCAGATCGATCTGTCCACGATTTAGGCCTTAAACCGGTGATGACTTTTACGGCCGAGATTATTGCCCTAAACCATATTCAGGCAGGTGAACATGTCGGTTATGGGTCCACCTTTACCGCTAAACAAGACATGGACCTCGCTATTGTTTCAATTGGTTATGGAGATGGCTACCCTCGCGCCTTCCCTAAACAAAATTACGTGGCAATTAACGGTCAAGCGACCCGTGTGATTGGCCGCGTTGCAATGGACATGATTGCGATTGATGTGACCGGTATCGATGCGCCACTTGGAACTGAAGTTGAGCTATGGGGTAAAAACCGCCTGGTTGATGATGTTGCCGAAGCCAATGGCACCATTGGCTATGAACTGCTATGTCGTTTAAGTGCCCGTCCTATAAGAAAATAAGATTTAAAATCCAAATAAAAAACTCAAGCTTGCACTTGGGTTTTTTACAATCTCATAACTGTTTATTACTCTAGATAATCATCAGTCGGGATGGGCAATTCTTGCAAGCCACGGCGCAAAGTATCTGACCACTGTTTACTGAGCTTCCAGAAATAGGGATCTTCTTCATAAATTCGTTTGCCATTTGGAATATGTAAAGAATCTTTTTTATACACCACCGTATCAAGCGGCATCCCCACAGAAACATTGGAACGCAAAGTAGAATCAAAAGAAATTAAACAGCAGCGTACAGCTTCATCCAGAGGCATTTCATAAATTAAGGCCCGGTCGAGTATGGGTTTGCCATATTTACTTTCGCCAATCTGAAAATAAGGGGTATCTTCTGTGGCACAAATAAAATTGCCTTGCGGATAAATATTATACAGCTGCATTTCTGCCCCCTGAATTTGCCCGCCCAGCAAAATGCTGCAGTAATAATTACTTTGTTCATGCGTTTGGGCATCTTCAACCACATCGGCAATCACTTTTTTCAGGGTATGCCCCACCAGTTCGGCCATTTCAAACATGGTGTTGACACTATATAGGTTCGGTTCCTGCTTAAGTTCCAGATGGTTGTTTAAATGACCAATGACTGCTTGGGTTGTGGCTAAATTCCCCGATGTCTGGATCGTTAAAAACCGTTCGCCTTCTATACCAAAAATATAAAGCTTGCGAAATACCGATATGTGATCCACCCCGGCATTGGTACGGGTATCACTGACAAAAACCAGGCCGTCTTTTAACCGTAGCGCACAACAATAAGTCATGAGAAACTCCTTATGACTTTAAAATTTTCAGCAAGCGAGCACTTGAACGATAGAATTCATGGATTCAATACCTCCACGCTCCCGTATCCCTCGCACTGGCGCAACATCCCAGTAATCACGTCCTATGGCAACATATATATGTGCATTAGGCGTAAATAACTGGTTGCTGGTATCAAAACAATACCACGAATTTTCAAAAAAAACCTCTGCCCAAGCGTGACTGGCAAGATGAGAGGTATGGGGTACAAATAAATAACCGGATACATAACGTGCCGGCAAGCCTAAATATTTACACATGGCAATAAAGACATGGCTATGGTCCTGACATACCCCTTGCCGGCATTGAAAAGCCTCCATTGCAGAGGTGTGTACCGAAGTACGGTCAGGTGTATAGGGAATATAATTCAGGATGGCCTCGGACAGTACCATCAGGTTAGCCCGATTGATACGGGGAACATAGCAATCTGCAAAACTTTTCATCTCTGCATTGCACAGCGTACTGGATGTCGGTTGCAAAAATATTTGCGGATTGAGCTCTGTCCCAATTCCAAATTGCGTATCAGGATTAATCTCGACAATGCCCTGCGCCATGATGGTCATTTGGCTGTAGGGCTGTCGCTGCGAACTGGTAATCCAGATGTTGTTAAAGGCATCGTTTTTTGTTTCCTTAAGCCCGGGCACACTGACATCCCAACAATGGACCTGCTGATGGACATTGCTGCCTGGCGTCATTTTAATGTACTGGATACTGTTGCAAGCCGGATCACTATATTGATAATGCGTTTGGTGATTGATCATCAACTTCATACATCCACCTCGAACAGGTTTTGAATATGATCACTAAAGTGATAAAAATTCATACTATCCGGGCTTAATTTAAGCTGCTGCCAGGCCTCATCCAGCTTATCCCAGCCAATCTGCGCCAGCAGGTCAACAATTTGATCCATATTGTCCAAAGTCGTGCGCTGCTCCTGTTTTAGACGGATTTGCCGGTCCAGCTGCTCAATATTCTGTCCCAGGCTAAAAAACAGGAACACATCTTCCGATTCAGCCTCGACAACATCATGGCAATCTGCCGCCACGTCACAAATATAGCTCGCATTCGCATGGGCATTTTTAATCAGCTGATTTAATTCTGCATAGGCTTTTGCTGAAAGTACACCACGCAAGTCCTGTATGTTGTCCTTGGCATGTTGAAATTGTTGATGAAAAGACGACGGCTGTTCAATATCCAGCAATAATGCATTGAGTGAACTTGCATCAAAAGCAGGCAAGCAAAAAGCATGGGCATATTGCAATGCATCCTGATCTTCCACAAACGGAAACTGGCTACAGGTATATTGAATCCGGGTTAAATACCGCCCCAACCAAAAAATATGCTGAGCATTGCTATTTAATAAAATCATAATTTCCTTCCCATGGTTAGATATTTATGAATGCAGGTTATCGACAACCCAGGTGTCTTTAACGCCGCCCCCTTGTGAAGAATTCACCACCAGCGACCCGGCCTGCATGGCGACCCGTGTCAAACCACCCGGAACAATCTCGGTGCGGTATGGTGAGCTGAGGACAAAAGGCCGTAAATCGATATGACGCTCTGCCACGCCAAAATCAGTCAAGGTCGGGCAAACCGATAAATCCAGCGTTGGCTGTGCAATATACAAATGCGGAGCCGCACTAATTTTGTCTCTAAAAGCTTCAATCTGGCGGCTTGAGGCTTGCGGACCAATCAACATGCCATAACCGCCTGAGCCTTGGGCTTCTTTCACCACCAGCTGTTCCAGATTGGCCAGGACATACTCAAGATCTTCACTTTCCCGGCACAAATAAGTCGGCACATTTTTTAAGATGGCCTGCTCGCCCAGATAAAAATGAATCATTTTATCCACATACGGATAGATTGATTTATCATCAGCCACTCCGGTGCCCGGCGCGTTGGCAATCACCACATTGTGATTTAAATAAGCTGACATTAAGCCGGGTACACCCAAGGTGCTATCCGGCAAAAAGCATAAAGGATCGAGATATGCATCATCGACTCGACGATAAATTACATCAACCCGCTGTCTGCCACGAATCGTTTTGACATAAACCTTATCGTTCTCTACAAAAAGGTCACGTGATGTCACTAAAGGCACATCCATTTCCCTTGCCAGGAAGGAATGTTCATAATATGCGCTGTTGTAGCGACCTGGCGTCAGGACCACAATAAAAGGCTTATCGACATAGGCATTTTCAGCCAGAATCTCTTTGAGTAACTGAGGATATTGCTCGATACCCAAAACGTTATTTTGCTGGAACAGCTGTGGCATTAATTTCTGGCTAATTTTCCGGCTTTCCAGCATATAAGACACACCGGACGGGGTTCTTAAATTATCCTCTAGTACATAAAATTCACCATGACGGTCACGGATAATATCGATCCCACTGATTTGGCTGTAAATTTTTCCTTTCAGGTCATGTGCGTACATATGTGGCTGATAAGCTTCATGCGCCAATACCTGCAACTCAGGCACAATATTGGCCTTCAAAATGTCCTGTTGATGATAAATATCATGTAAAAATAAATTCAGGGCACGCACCCTTTGCGCACAGCCAAGCGACACCTTGTTCCATTGCTTTTTCTCCATCACCCGTGGAATCAGGTCATAGGGAATGGTTCGCTCAATTCCTTCAGACTCACCATAAACAGTAAAGGTAATACCATCATATAAAAAATGTTTCTTGGCCGTCTGGTTAAGCGACTTCAACTCTTCCAAAGTATGCTGTGATAACCAATGTTCTATCTTTTGGCAGGTTTCACCCGTCATCCCCTGTTCATCAACCAATTCATTAAAAAAATGCGATTTAAATTGTTGAAACAAAGAATTCAATTTAGTTTGAGGTCTAAATGAGGTTGTTAAAGACTCATTGCCCTTCTCAGCCACTTCATTGTGGGAAAACGTCTCCATTGACGCCATCGAATTTGTATCTTGATTTTCTTTAAGCATACAAACCTCGTAAGTATTTTCTATTGTCTATAGATTCAAGCAACAAGCATGCCAATTATTATTTAGGTTCCTGATTTATTGTGGTTTTATTCATTTCAAGGAATTTCCGGATAAACCCAGGTCAAAATATGCACAGTTTCTAGCAACCCTGCTTGCGAAAATAATTCAGTTTTTTTATTGTGTTCATCATTTAATGGATATATAAACACTCTACCCGATCTTTAATTTTAGTTATGTCTTCACAAGAAAAAGAAACGTCAAATAGCCTGTATCGTCAGTGGCAAATTTTATCTCGTCTTTCTACCGGGAAATGGATGGGTACCCGTGAATTGCAGGAAATTTTGCAGCGTGAAGGGATTGATATCAGCCTGCGTACCATTCAACGTGATTTAAATCAGATCTCGCTACGTTTTCCGATTGAAAGCAGTAAAACCGTGCCCCAAGGCTGGCGCTGGCGCTCAGATGCGCCTATTCAAAGTTTGCCGCATATGACCAGCTCGCAGGCGGTCACCTTTATGATGGTCGAGGAACATTTAAAACACCTGTTGCCGCCTAGCCTGATTGAAGAGATGAATCCGTGGTTCGATCTGGCGCGCCGCAGCCTGTCGACCCAAAACAATGTGCGCCAATGGATTAACCGCGTACGCATTGTTCCGGCAACTCAACCGCTGATTCCCCCTGTCGTCGACAAACTGGCGCAGCAGTCCATTTATGAAGGTTTGCTGCAAGACAAACAGCTGGAATGTGTCTATCAGGGACGCAGCCATTCCGGTGAAGAAAAAACCTATATTTTGAATCCCTTAGCATTGGTACAAAAAGGTGCAATTATTTATCTCATTTGTACCCGTCATGATAAAACCGATATTCAGACCTTTGCCCTGCATCGTTTTAAATCGGCTGTGGTGCTCAATTCGCGTGCAATGCACCCGGTGAACTTTGATATTGATGCCTATATTGAATCCGGTGCCTTAGGCTTTAGGGTCGACTACAACAAACCGACCCATAATGTGGCCTTAAAACTGACCATGACAGAAGAAGATGCACATTATTTTGATGAAAGCCAGCTCAGCACTGACCAGGTGATTGAAAAATTAGAAAATGGTTTAGCCCAAGTCACTGCAAGCGTGCCTTTTACTTCACAACTGGCATGGTGGCTAAGGAGTTTTGGCAATAAGATTCAGCACATCGAACCGCTTGAAGTTTCCAATGCAGTTCGCCAAATCGCAGATGAATAAAAGCTCTTAAATAAACAAAAAAAAAGTCCCAATCTTTGGGACTATAGAATATTTCTGCTTGGATCTATTTTTAGTATGGTCTGGTGGGCTTCTAGAACATCAAGCTTTATTTTCTCACCCCGACACAAAGCTTGATAGCGACTGATTTTACACATGGAGAAAAACCTATTGTGCTTTAGCACGCCAGTTCTCCACTATTATAGCGAATGGATTTCATGGTCATATCAATTACCTCTTTTGGCTTGGATAAAACCAATCTAATCCATTATCTCTGCTTTGTGAAAGCATAAGATCTGAAGTTTTAAGCTGATTATTTATTAAGCATTTATTCTGAATTTCTATTTCCCTGTGTTTATATGCAGCTCATCTGTAGTGTGCATTCCAACTTTAATTAAATTCAAGGATCATTGAAATCAATAATGCCTGCACTCAACCTTAAGCCGAGATTTAGCCTTACTTCCCCTTAGCGGTTTTACAAATCAGAACTTGCACCCTGTATATAAAATAGGCAAATTCATATTATGAACCATTTGATGGAAAACATGAAAATGCCAGTTCCAGCCCAAGCCGTCAGACATAGACTTTTAAATACTTTTTTCTCACGATATTCGGTCTGGTTTAGCTGTATTTTTATTACCTTAACCATTAGCTGGTTTCGGATTATCTATGAACCCCAATCTATTCATTATTTTCTTTCCGATCCCTTTCTGAATTCTTTATGGCTGATCTCAGGAATCCTGACGCTGGTTGGCGTATATGATATCTTGCAAAACCAGCATTCAATCCTGAAAAATTATCCCCTCATTGGACATTTTCGCTTTATTTTTGAAGAGTTTCGTCCTGAAATCCGGCAATATTTTATTGAAAATGATCAGGATGCCCTGCCATTTTCACGGATGCAACGCAGTCTGGTTTACCGACGTGCAAAGAATAAAAATGCCGATAAACCGTTTGGTTCCCTGATTGATGTCTATCAGCAAGATTACCGTTTTATCACCCATTCCATTACGCCATGCAAACCTGCCGATCCGGAAAGCTTCCGTATTCAAATCGGCAATCATCAATGCAGGCAACCCTATAGCGCCTCCATCATGAATATCTCCGCCCTGAGTTTTGGCAGCCTGAGCGCCAATGCGATTCGGGCATTAAATCTGGGGGCGAAAATGGGCAATTTTTATCATGACACCGGTGAAGGCAGTATCAGTCCTTATCATCTGGAAAATGGCGGAGATATTGTCTGGGAACTCGGCAGCGCCTACTTTGGCTGCCGCACCCTGGAGGGTCAGTTCGATCCGGAAAAATTTTCCCGCCAAGCCCGATTACCGCAAATCAAGATGATAGAAATCAAGCTGTCTCAAGGAGCAAAACCGGGTCATGGCGGAATTTTGCCTAAAAGCAAAATTTCAGAAGAGATTGCCCAGATACGCGGAGTGAGCCGCGAACATGATTGTGTTTCTCCGGCCCAGCACTCTACATTTAGCACCCCAATTGAAATGATGCATTTTATCCAGCAACTGCGTGAACTGTCTGACGGTAAACCGGTGGGCTTTAAACTCTGTATTGGTCAGCCCTGGCAATTCATGAGTATTGTCAAAGCCATGCTTGAAACTCACATTGTGCCGGACTTTATTGTGGTAGATGGCTCTGAAGGCGGTAGTGGTGCCGCCCCGATTGAACTGATTGACCACGTAGGTACGCCTTTAAGGGAAGGTTTACTGTTTGTGCATAACACCCTAGTCGGTGCAGGTTTAAGAGATCAAATCAAGATCGGAGCAAGCGGCAAAATTATCAGTGCTTTTGACATTGCCAACACCATGGCGATTGGGGCGGACTGGGTCAATTCGGCGCGCGGCTTTATGTTTGCCATCGGTTGCATTCAGGCGCAAAGTTGTCATACCAACCAATGTCCGGTGGGTGTTACCACCCAGGATCAGGAACGGCAAAAAGCCCTGCATGTTCCCAGCAAGGCTGTTCGTGTCTTGAATTTTCAAAAAAATACCCTGCGTGCCTTATCCGAAATGATTGCAGTCGCAGGCTTGAAACATCCGGCGGATATCAAGCCACATCACTTAGCCCAGCGCATTAATGACCGGGAAATCAAGAATTATGCCCAGTTACACTTCTGGTTAAAAGAAGGTGAATTACTCAACTGCAAAGCGGGAGATGATGAAAACTTCTATTATCGCATCTGGAATTTAGCCCATGCGGATAAATTTTAATCGCGGCACAAATTCAGAGTAAAATACATTAAAAAGAATCAAAAAAGAGGCTACATGGGCCAGCACTGTCTCATAATTGAATTTTATTTTCAGCACCGAATCAATATTTAGTCGATATTAGATTCATGAGTGTGGCATGGATGCCACACGTTTCCCATCACGACAAGGAGGTCGTGTATGGGAAACAAAAGGTTTTTGTCTACTTTTGACCTTTCAAAAGTAGAGAGATTGCCTACGAGAAGGTACAAAAATTAAATCAATCAAATGAGGCCGTGCTGATTTAAAAAATCTAATATTGAACATTTTTTGATTTATGAAAGAGATCTAATATTTGATATTTATTTATATTTAATTTTTTCATAGCCTTGTCTTTTCTTTAAAAATTTAAGTCACTTTGTGTAGGCTGAACCCTACTTTTGACAGACTAAAATAAGAACTCAAAATATATCTTGAGTTCGCAAGAAAAGTCTTTATTCCCCATACTTGACATCCTGAGCCAGTTTTAAGCACTGCTTTAAAACACAGCGCCAGGAAATGGGGAACGTGGGCATCCTTGCCACATGAGCCTCTTTTAGGTAGTCATGCAAAGCAAATCAATAATAACCAGACGAGCTTTGGGCATGTAAAAAAGCTGGAATCAAACCGGTTAAGGCTGCACGAATATCGGCACGTTCGTTGATCAACTGGTGTGACCCTTCTTCCAGCATCAATAAGGTCTGCAAACGGAACTTGCGACGAATAAACTCGATATTATAACGCCAGTCCACAGTCTGGTCCTGCGCTCCCTGTGCCAGCCAGACAGGAATGCGGCAAGCAGGACGCGCTTCCATTTCCTGCATCCATTTTGACATGGCCAGAATCCAGTCCATTCCCATCATACGGGGCTGTAACGGATCTTTTAAACGGACAAAACGCAGAAATTCAGGATTGTGGTTATTGCGTCTAAAATGCCTTGGTACCTGACGCTTAATCCGGCGAATAATGCCCAGACCGACAGAATTATGCCACCAGGCCGTCTTGGCAGGTCGAATCAGGGGTGAAAGCAATAAGACACGGTCTACATAGGGATTTTCACGACGTTGGGCAAATTCCAGCAAATGATGCATCCAGATGGCACCACCCGTACTCTGCCCGATGCCTAACCAGGGTTTCGGTAATTGTTCGGCATTTTTAATGTAGTGATAAACCGCATGCAATACCTGCTGGTAATGGTCAAAATTCTTGATGTTTGCCGGAGAACCGTCACTGAGGCCATGACCGGGCAAATCATAAGTAATGACACTAAACCCCTGTTCCAGCAATTCACGAATAATCGGCTGGTAAATTCCACTATGTTCCAGATAGCCATGCAGTAAAAATACCGTACCGCGTATTTTCGGCAAAGCAATTTTTTCCAGATGTGGTTGAAACACCTGTACATGCAATTTAAACAAGGGCATTTGTACATAGCCTTGCCAATGTTCACAATCCAGCAGATGCAAACCATATAACTGGCGATAGGCCTGAATTTCGACTGAAGGCTGATAAGGCTTGTTCAGATTTAATGCTTCAAGTAACTGAGGTGTGGTTTCACGGCTTGGAACGGGTAAATCCAGCTGTTTTAAAATGGCAGGATTTAAGAATGGAATATCGGGCATTAAGGTACCTCTCGGCAATCACTGGAACCAAACCAGATATCACGAATAGTGGCTAACATTTCATAATTGGCACGGCGACTATGATCATAATTCTGTTCACTTGGACGCCACTTGGTCAATTGAGTCGGCATGGGTGCTTCTACGGGTACAGTTTCAATACCATTCAAGGCAAATAAACGACGGGTACGCGGCATATGATAACGGTCAGTAATCAAAATCACCCGTGGAGCTCCACCTTTTTTCTGCAGTAATAACGAGCTAAAACGCGAATTTTCACAGGTATTCATGCTGCGGTCTTCCAGCAGTTTCGCATCGACATTATATGCTTTTAACCAGCGCTGCATATAAGGGGCTTCTACACCACTCAACACAATCGGTAAGCGATACTGCTGTTCTATGGCTAAGGTTTTTTCCAGACGCAGACGGGTATATTTGTTTACTACTATATCCTTTCTGTTTTTATCCAGTGTCAGCCCGCCACCCAGAACCACAATCGCATAGGGTTTAGAACTTTGTGGCTGTGATTGTTCATTTTGCTCCTGAATCAGGGCAATATCCTGATAGATGGTTTCATCGACAGCTTCGCTGGCCACCTTTTCCTGTTCTATTTCATGCGTGCGCAGAAAATCCAGATATTTTTCCATTAAGGCTTGATTTTCAGTACTGTTCAAATCCAGCAAGTCTTTAACTGTTTGAGCTGGATCTTCTGCCTCAGATGCAGCCTCAACCGGCTTTGCCAGCAGCGGAACCTGCGGTTTGTCCTGTTGCTCTTCTTCCTGAATCTGGGTATCTTCAATGGTTTGCTGCAAGGCCTTGTAACGCGCCTGAATCAGAATTAAATCCTGTGAATTTTGCGACTGGATCGCCTCTTCCATCAATTTCAGATAGGCTTGACGGGCAATCCAGACTCTGGAACCTGGCTCCAGATTTTCATGTTCACTCAAGGCTGCCATTTGCTGGCTTTTTGCTGCCACCTGATTCACTTCTACAGGCACAAAACTGTTCAGCGCACTCACGACCCAACCAGAATAAAAGGGTGAATAAAGCAAAACCATGAAACAGCCGAACAGTACAAATAGCACTGAAGCTATTTGTACCAGTCGTACCATCCAATGCGATTTCGCCATCATTTTTATTCCATGTGTGAACGAATTAAACCGGTTTCATCAAACAGCACCGGTTCAGGCTCTAACAAAATATCAAATTTTTGCTGCACATCATGCTGTACAGCCTGGTAGGTGGCTTGAACATCTGCCAGATTGGCCTGATCATAATTCACCAGCACCAGGGCTTGCTTATGAAACATGCCCACCATGCCCAGTTTTTTACCTTTCCAGCCAGATTGATCGATCAGCCAGCCTGCAGCAATTTTAACCCCACCATTGGCCTGAGGATAATGGGGCAATTGCGAAAATGTCTGTGCTAAATGGTCAAAAAGCTGTTCTGAAATAATCGGATTTTTAAAGAAACTTCCCACATTCGGATATTCTTTTGGATCTGGCAATTTACTTTGACGAATCTGAATTACTTGTTTTTGCAAGTTAGCAGCGGTCTGTTCTTCACCTACCGCCTGCTTGAGGTCGCCATAATTCAACATTAAATGAGCTTGCTTAAGCAACTTAAAAGTCACATGAGTAATCACAAATCGATTTGGATCGTCTTTAAAAATACTGTGTCGATAGGAAAAATGACAATCTTGAGCCAGAATCGTGCTGAATTGTTGCATCTGGCGGTCATAGACCTGAACCGACTCGATGAACTCGCCCGCTTCCACCCCATAAGCACCAATATTCTGTACCGGAGACGCACCCACCAGACCTGGAATAAGTGCCAGATTTTGCAGGCCATATAAATGATTTTCTGTGGTCCATAGCACAAAGTCATGCCAGACTTGTCCAGCCCCCACACGAATGGTTTTGCTGTCATCATCTTCTGCAATATCTTCAATACCCTGAATGTCCATATGCATCACAAGCGCATGGATTTTTTCAGGCAATAGCATGTTGCTGCCACCCGACAAAATCAAAACATTTAACTGCTGTTGCTTGGCATAATTTAAGGCATCCACCAATTCAGCGGTAGATTGCACTTTGCAGTAATGCGATGCGGTTGCATCAAGACTCAAGGTATTAAAAGGCTTAAGTTGAATTTGAGTTTGAATATTCATGTGCTTAAACCTTTATTTCACATCAATCTGTTGTTTGAACTGCTGTTCAAAAATAGCTACCCACGCCAAGCTGCTCGATTCACACTGATCGAGTACACGCTCAAAGCCATCTGCCCCTCCATAATATGGATCAGGCAAGGCCTGTTTGGGATAATTCTGATCGTATTCACTCATCAATGCAATTTTTGCCCGAATTTGACTGGCAGCATAGGCCGTTTCAGCCTGTTGTAGAAGCGCTTGAATATTGAATAAATTTTCATGATCCATCGCCAGAATAAGATCAAATTCAAGAAAATCTTGCACTTTTAACTGGCGCGCCCGTAACGATGATAAATCATAACCGCGCTTTAAGGCATGTTTCTGGCTACGCTCATCTGGTGCTTTTCCAGGATGGTAATTACTGGTTCCTGCAGAGTCGATCATAATATTCAGTTGCTGTTTATCACAAAAATGCCTAAGAACAACTTCTGCCGTGGGAGAGCGGCAAATATTTCCTAAACATACACATAACACCTTATAGGGCGTTTTGGATGACATAACAACCTCAATTACTGCTTTATTTTCAGGTGTCTTATGTTAAGTTATTTAGAGGATGAATCCTATAGAACACTAAAACAATAATCTTGAATTTGATATCAAAAAGGAAGCAATAGATGAGCCATTTTCAATTTCAAACCGTCTCGAATATTATTTCCGGACTGGGCTCGATCTATGAGTTAAAGCTATTATTACAACAACACGCTTATAAAAAACTGCTGCTGGTCACCGATGCCGGCATCATTCAGCAGCAACTGCATGTGCAAATTATAGAAATTTTAGAATCGATTCGACTGCCCTATGCGATTTATTCCAACGTTCTGGCCGATCCTCCTGAGCAGATTGTATTGGATGCCGTAAACTTCGCTAAAAATGAACAAGCGGACATCATATTGGGGTTCGGGGGTGGCAGTTCACTGGATGTTGCCAAAGTAATTGCAGTTCTGGCCCATCCGCAGCAACAACAGCGCTTGCAGGATTTATATGGCATCAATAATGCCAAACACCCTAGATTACCGCTGTTTCTGGTTCCCACCACGGCAGGTACAGGTTCCGAAGTTACCTCCATCTCGATTGTCACTACAGGTGAAACCAGCAAAACCGGTATTGTTGCTCCAGTTTTATTTGCCGATGTCGCCATTTTAGATGCAACCTTTACCCAGAACCTGCCTGCACATATTACAGCGGCAACCGGCATCGATGCGATAGTGCATGCGATTGAAGCCTATACTTCAAAAATCAAAAAGAATCCCTATGCCGACATGTTAGCCAAACAGGCGTTAAGATTACTCAATAAAAATCTAAGTTTGGTCCTGGCAGATGGGCAGAATTTAGAAACACGGCAAAATATGCTGGTTGGCTCCATGCTCGCCGGACAGGCCTTTGCCAATGCTCCAGTGGCAGCAGTCCATGCGCTGGCTTATCCCTTAGGTGGACATTTTCATATTTCACATGGGCATAGCAATGCTCTGGTGTTGACCGAAGTGTTAAAGTTCAACGCCCCGAATGCCAAACAGTACTATGCCGAGCTGATGTGCTGGCTTGACCCGAAAAGCAACGGCAGTACAGACGGTTTATGTGATTTATTTATTGACCACATGCAGAATCATCTGGACAAAAGCGGCCTGATTTTAAGGCTGAAAGATTTGAATGTGCCTGAAAATATGCTGGATCAACTGGCCAATGATGCGATGCTGCAAACCCGGCTGTTGCAAAATAACCCGCGTGATCTCAACCAACATGACGCACGGGAAATTTATCAAGCTATTTATGCATAAATCAAACTTATGCTGCTGATAAAAATAAAGATTTAAGTAATATCTAAATTGCTTTTACAGTTATTACAGGTCATCCAGTTTTATTGAGATGAGCTATTTTTAACTTGTATTTTCATAGGCTTTCCAGAAAAAAATGAAATCATTAAAGTGACTATAGCAATGAAACAGATTCCCAAACATCGTGCCGATTTCTCATACTTTTTACCGATTCAAACCCGCTGGTCGGATAATGATATTTATGGACACGTCAACAATGTGACTTATTACAGTTATTTTGATACCGCTGCCAATGCCCTGCTGATTGAAAAAGCAGATTTTGACATTCGCTATTCACCAGTCATTGGCCTGGTGGTCGATTCGGCATGCAGTTTTTTTCAGGAACTGTCTTATCCTGAAATCATTGATGTCGGCGTAGCAATTTCGAAACTGGGCAATTCATCCGTACAATACGATTTGGCCATTTTTAAACAGGGTCATGAGGTGGCTTCTGCACAAGGTCATTTCGTGCATGTATTTGTAGACCGGCAAACACGAAAAAGCACCCCGATTCCAATTAAAATACGGGATGCGCTATACCAATATAGTGTGAATGAATAAGCTTATTTGAGCTGAATATTCTGTATTTCACCGTCAAAGTTTTGCAGAAGCTCCTTGACTGCTGGTTCTGCATGCAGCAGCTCTGCCGCACGTGCATAGGCTTTTTCTTTACGCTCACTTTGCATGCTATACGGCGTTGTGGTTTCTACATCTGCATAATGAACCTGAAAATGTGTACCCGGCCATTCGGTTTTTAATGCCTGCTCCAAGGCATGCTGCAACTGGGTCAACAACGCTTCATATTGCTTTGGAATATGGAAAATCGTTTCACCATTGATTTGCCCCGTCATTACACCCTGTTGTGCCAATTCTTGAACTGCCGGTGACAGATGACTGTTACGGAACCAGTACTCCCATTTATCTACCGTCCACTCGCCTTCAAGCACCTGAGGCTTTAATTTCAGAATATCTTGTGGCATCAGTTTCGATGAAGTATCGGTCAGATTGCCTTGTAGATCTTCAGGTGCCGGAACAGCCGGCTCAGCTGCCAAATCAAATAATGAATCTTGGGCTGTTTCCTCTACAGCTTGCTGAGCTTGCACCGGAACTTCAGCTTGAGATTCGGTCGGTGTGGTTTCACCTGTTGCTAAAGGTGCTATTTCATCAAACAGGAAATCATCGCTGCTGCCTTCATCAGCTGTAGTGCTTATTGCTTCAGGCTCATCGTCAAAGCCAAATAATGCATCGTCACTGGAGGGATCAAAGACAATTTTTTCCGACTGTGCTTGAGCCGGATTCAATGGCGTATTTGATGCTGGAGATAGAACTTCATCTTCTACCGTGTCCTGTTCCAGGAAATCATCCGAACTGGGTTCATCTATAGAAGATTGAGCTGCAACTTCATTAAATGGATCGTCATCATACTGAGACTCATCAAAATCATCATATACAGCTGTTGATTCAACAGGGTCCGGCTCTACCGCTACATGCTGCGATGCTTGCTGCTGTAAAATTTCTGAATGAACCGGCTGTGGTACGACGGACTGAACGTTTTCTGTAACGACCGATGCTTGTGATAGCGGAATTTCATTGGGCTGTAATGGACGGAACGCCAATAAGCGCAATACGCACATTTCAAAGCCCTGCTCTTGCGTCACGGCAAGTTGCAGGTCAGCACGGCCTTTACAAGCCACCTGATAATACAACTGTAAATCTTGTGCTGAAATGCGTTGCGACAACTGCATAATCTTTTGATTGATTTCAGCACTGTATTTCAAGCTCAGCTCAGGCAGATATTGCAACAATGCCAGCTCATGCAGTGTTGAAATCAACTGATCCAGAACCAGTGACACATCCAGCGCCTGCTGGCGGAATTGCATCAGCAATTCACTGACACGGGCTTTCTGGTTTTGGTTAATGGCTAAAATCAGATCATAAATGATGGTGCGGTCAATCAGGCCCAGCATGTCTTTGACATCTTGATGCTGAATTTCACCCTGACCATAGGCAATGGCCTGATCGGTTAATGATAGCGCATCACGCAGTGAACCCTGGGCAGATTCGGCAATTTGCCAGATCGCGTCCTGTTCGGCCTGAATCTGTTCCTGCTTGAGAATATTGCTCAGATGTTCGGTAATTTCATCAACTGCCAGCGGACGCAAGGTAAATTGCAGGCAGCGTGAAATCACGGTAATCGGTAATTTTTGTGGATCGGTTGTAGCGAACAGGAATTTTACATGTTCTGGCGGTTCTTCTAATGTTTTGAGTAAGGCATTGAAGGAATGCGTCGAGAGCATATGCACTTCATCGATCAGATAAACCTTGAAACGACCTTGTGTAGGTGCATAAGGAACGTTATCCAACAATTCACGTGTATCTTCTACTTTTGTACGAGATGCCGCATCAATTTCAATTAAGTCGATAAAACGGCCTTCATTCACTGCCTTACAGGTTGGGCATACTTCGCAAGGCGTTGATGTCACACCAGTTTCACAGTTGAGGCATTTTGCCAAAATACGTGCAATGGTGGTTTTACCTACCCCACGAGTCCCGGTAAACAAATACGCATGATGTAACCGACCACGTTCCAAGGCACTCGTCAGTGCGCGTGACACGTGGTTTTGTCCCACCAATTCATTGAAATTACGTGGACGGTATTTTCGTGCAAGTACTTGATACATGTATGCTCCTTTTTACAGGTCTAAGCATACTGTTTTTTTATAAAATAGTGAAATAAATGGCGGAGGTATGAACAATAAAAATCCTGTATTCCACCCAAACGAAGACGAAATTTTTATTTATACATTCAACACAATTAGCTCAGTTTTCCCAAAAGAAAATCACTTTGCATCTGGTAGCTTTTACCGCTTTGATCTTCACGAATTTCAAGGACTTTTTCATCTAAATCCACATAGAGTAAATTACGTGTTGCCACATTGATCAGCTCAATTCTCTGCTTAGATTCATCCGTAAAACGCAGCTTACCCTTCAAGGTTTCGACTTCATTATGACCACTTAAACTTTCACGGGTTAGGGTATAGGTTTGATCCTCATGCAATGCCAAAGTCACAGCCATGCCCGGACAATCATCACAACGTGAAAGACAGCCCATGCACGGCGTTGTACCTTCATATTCTCCTGCCCATGCGGCCAGTTGCTTTTGCGATTCTATAGATGCCTTGCCTTGCGTATCAGATTGGTTGGCATCCTGACATCCCGATAACGCAGCACTTGCCAACAAAGGAATTAACACGACATTTTTCATAAAATATCAACAGCAGCTAGAATCGCAGGCAAAGTAGCATATTTTGCCGTTATTTTCCCAAGCAAAATGTTGCAGATTAAAACCAGCCTTTACGACCCGCCAAGACACTATCCGCGCAGCGTAGCGTCTCCTGGGTCAAGCCCCACAGCCGATAATCACCTGTGATAGAAGCCGTGGAAAAATTATGGGTATAAGCGAAACTTAAACCACGCTCAGGGTCACACCATGCGCCAGAGCCATTAAAGCCCATATGCCCAAATCCTGAAGATGATTTTCCCAAAGTTAAAATCCGGTGATAACCCAAACGCCAATGCATCGGTAACGGCATGATGCGGTCACGTCGGGTATATTGAATTTGACTTAATTGCTTAAAAATTTCAGGGCGAATCAACTGCTGCCCTTGCCACTCCCCAGCATTGGCAAGCATGGCATAAATTCGCGCCAGGCTATTGGCGCTAAACACCCCTGTTGCCGCAGGAATGATGGCCTGTAGTCCTGCATCACTAAAGAAGCTGAAATTTTTCATCCCTTTGGGAATCATCGCATCCTGAAAGTCTTGAGGGTTTTGGCCGGAAAGTTCTAACAGTTTATCTAAGGGAGATGCTTTGCGTGCCTGTTGAGGTTTGACTTTAGCCTTGGCATTTTGCGGTTTATCTGTTGAAAATTTTTGCTGAGGCATAATCCGGGCAACGTTAGCCAGTTTCTCCTTCGGCACGCCAAAATAGGCAGCATCTAATTGCAATCGATCAATCAGATAGTGTTGCATCAGTTCTGCTAATGTCTTCCCTGTAGCATTTTCCAATACCCCGCCCACTTGCCAGCCAAAAGTTAAGGGCTGATATGCGGCATCTGTCGCGACTTCAAAACGGGGTTTGGCCTGGGCCAAGACATCCAGCATGTGCGGCCAATCCGCCATTTCCGAAGCATCAGCAACAAGATGGCGAATATCATATAAACCGCTTTGGTGACTCAGCATATGCCTTAAACTAATTTTATCTTTACCCTGTTGGGCAAATTCAGGCCAGTACCGTGCTACTGGAATGTCATAGTCAAGAAAACCTTCACTGACCAAAATATGCGCCAAGGTAGATAAAACCCCTTTACCGGTGGAATAGCATAGCGACAAGGTATCCGTTTGCCAGCTTTCAGTTTCAGACTTTTTCCCGGTCCAGATATCAACAACTTTGCGTCCCTGAAAATAAACCACCAGAGCAGCCCCACCTAAATTCGTCCGCGCATCCTGCATCCGGCTGAATTGTGTAGCAAGGTCCATAAATCGTTCATCGACATGACCTTGATAATTTGCTGTATTGGCGAAGAGATATGCTTTGATTTCTTTCATTCAACTGTGCTTTCCATAGACCAGTAAGACATTCTATCGAGCTTAAAACAAAAAAGCCTAAATCTACAGTGACTTAGGCTTTGGTCTTAAAGTGCTTTCACACTTCCCGTAACATGTGGCTTTTTATTTTTACTGTTCCGGATGACAAACTCGGTATCCTTTCCTTCCTGAGCAGTCAAGAACTCCACTTTTGAAGGGAGATACATCGGCAGTTTAAACCACACGTCAGCGGTATAAGCATCTGGCAAAGTTAAGCTGGCCAATGCTTTAGCCTTGCTCCACATCCCATGGGCAATCGCCTGTTTAAAACCGAAGGCTTTTGCCGTGATGGCATGGATATGAATCAGGTTAAAGTCACCAGACGTTAAAGCATAACGACGCCCGGTATTTTCAGAGACATTCCATTCTGCATTCAATTCATAGGCTGGCGTTTTATTGTCGACCAGTTTAGGCGCAGCCTTGACACTGGTTTTTTGACGGGCCAAATAGGTAGTTGTCCCTTCCATTACCACTTCATTGCCCACTTTCGCCGTGGTAATGAAATCAAATTGCACGCCCTTGTCATGCGGTTGCAACTCACCAAACTTGCAGGACAAGGTTAATGGCTCATTGGTCCCCACTTTGCGGCTTTGTTTAATCTGGTTGCGAATATGTACCAGACCTAAAATTGCAAACGGGAAAGCTTCCGTCGTCATCATATGCATTTGCAGGCTTTGCGATAGCACCGCCAGATAAATGGCAGGAATATAACCATTATTCTTGAAGCCACAGACTTCGTTATAAGCTTTAAGATGCTTTTGATCAACCTTGAATGAATCCACCACATATTCCACTTGCGGCAGCACTTTTTCACCTTTAGGCTTTTTAAAAATCAAGCCTTGAATCACTTTAGGATAGGCTAAATAAGGTTTTGGAAGTTGGCTAAAATGGCGAGTATTCATACAGAACCTTTGAGAAGTTTTTCTAATTTATTTAATGGAGTTCTCTCTCCCTTTGGGAGAGAGCTAGAGAGAGGGTTAATAATATATCCCCTTATCTCCCTCTCCTAAATCCTCTCCCTGAGCTTCAGTTAAAGTACAACTTTATTTGAAGCGCAAGAGAGGACTTTAATGTGTTAAGCCCCTAGCAAGCTTTGACCACACACACGAACCACGTTGCCATTTAAACCTGTAGACGCTGAAGATGCAAATAATGCAATCGTTTCAGCAACATCGACAGGTAAACCACCTTGACTCATTGAATTCATACGGCGGCCTGCTTCACGAATTGCAAATGGAATCGCTGCGGTCATTTGAGTTTCAATGAAGCCCGGTGCAACCGCATTAATGGTCACGCCATTTTTCAAAATCGGTGCCGTGAATTTCACTACACCAATCACACCTGCTTTAGACGCCGCATAGTTGGTTTGTCCCAAATTGCCTGCAATACCTGAAATTGAAGATACACACACAATGCGGCCATTCGCATTGAAGCCATCATTTTCCAGCAAGTAATCATTTACTCGTTCTATTGCAGATAGGTTAATGTTGATCACCAGATCCCAAAGCTCGGGCTTCATATTGGCCAAAGTTTTGTCACGGGTAATTCCGGCGTTGTGCACAATAATATCCAGACCCCCCTGCGCCGCTGCAGCTGCCTTGATTTTTTCACCCGCATCCGCAGCAGTGATATCAATCGCAAGCGTAGAACCGCCAATTTCACCGGCAACACGGTCCAGATCCGCCTGCTGTTGTGGAACGTCCAGGCAAATGACATGTGCACCATCACGTGACAGTACATGGGCAATCGCTTCACCAATACCACGGCTGGCACCGGTGACTACAGCAGTTTTACCCGCCAGTGGTTTGGCCCAGTCTACATCGACAACCTCTGCCTTGGAAACACGAATGACTTGACCAGAGACATAAGCAGAACGTGGAGATAGTGCGAAACGTAATGTAGATTCAAGGTTTGCTTCTGCACCTTCATCGACATAAACCAGTTGTGCTGCAATCCCTTTCTTGAATTCTTTACCTACAGATTTCACAAAACCTTCAAGCGCACGCTGGGCAATCGCCTGTTTTACCGTTTTTGCAGTTTCAGGGCTAATCCCTACAACGACGACACGGCCTGAAGACTGAATCTGGCGCGCAATCGGGTTAAAGAAGTTATAAAGTTCTTTCAGCTGTTCTGAGTTTTGAATCCCCGAGGCATCAAAAATGACTGCTTTAAATTTAGACTCTTTGTCGCCTTCGTTGAAGGCACTCAGGTTTAAGCCCACTTTTGCAGCAGCCTGTTGCAGTTCTGCATTGTTACCGGCATAGCCATTAGCATGAATATTGGCCAAAATCTGTGCAATTGCACCCGACAATGTACTTGAAGATGCAGCACCAAATAACACCGCACCTTTCACTACCGGTGTAGCGGATTCAAAACGCTCTAATGAAGTTGGCGATGGCAAACCTAAATTTTTGATGACAAATTTACCAATAGGAGATTTTGCAAAGGTTTGGTATTGGTCAGTCATGTTTATTATCTCTCTTACAAATTAATTTTTGATGGTTTTGAACATATCCTTTTAACTTCAATATGATGTCAGGCACTTATATTTCAATACATCCATCAGTTTCCATAGAATCATACTTGAGTTAAATCATGGATGTCTTGACCTGAATGCTTTGCCGAATGTCATTTTAGTCAATTCAGCTGTTTTTAGATTGTGTTAATGTACTGGACAAGAATACTGTAAAATGCTTGGAAAAGCCTGATGAGCAAAACAACTCAAGAAAATCCGGCAGTCGAAAATTCTGCTACGGAAACTGTGTCAAAACCATCAAAAAGTACCGCGCGTACAAGTAAAACTTCTGGCACTGCAGCCAAGCCAGCAAACAATACGACTAAAACGACCCGTACCCGTTCCACATCTGCACGTAGTAAAACTACAGCTTCAACGAAAACAACACCTGAATCTACACTTCAAACGTCTGTTCAACAGGATAAAACCATGAGCCAAAACACAGTTCGCCGCGTTGCTATTATTGGTGGTAACCGTATTCCTTTCGCCCGTTCAAACGGCGCTTACTTTACTGCTTCTAACAGCGACATGTTTACTGCAGCATTAAATGGTCTGATTGAGCGTTTCAATTTACAGGGTCAACGTTTAGGCGAAGTCGTTGCCGGTGCGGTTTTAAAACACAGCCGTGACTTTAACATGACCCGTGAATGCGTGTTAAATACTGAACTTGCCCCAGAAACACCTGCTTACGATATTCAGCAAGCATGTGGTACGGGTTTACAAGCTGCTTTCCTGGTGGCCAACAAAATTGCGCTGGGTCAAATTGAAGTGGGTATTGCCGGTGGTGTAGATACAACTTCTGATGCGCCAATTGCTTTCGGTGATGGTTTACGTAAAGCGTTACTGGAGCTTAACATCGCAAAAACTGCGAAAGACCGTTTAAAAGCGTTAACCAAAATCAATGTGAAAGACTTGATGGATGCCCCTAAAAATGGTGAGCCGCGTACCGGTCTGTCTATGGGTGACCATCAGGCGATTACCACACTTGAATGGGGCATTTCACGCGAAGCCCAAGATGAACTGGCTGCATCGTCACATCAAAAAATGGCGGCTGCGTACGAAGAAGGTTTCTTCGATGACCTGATCACGCCATTCCTCGGTTTAGAACGTGACAACAACTTACGTGCTGATTCATCTGTAGAAAAACTTGCAAAACTTAAACCGGCATTTGGTAAAGGCGATGCACGTACCATGACTGCGGGTAACTCAACTCCACTCACTGATGGTGCATCATGTGTACTCTTGGCTTCTGAAGAATGGGCTAAAGCCAATGGCCACGAAGTTCTCGCTTACCTGACTTTCCAGGAAACTGCAGCAGTAGATTTTGTAGAGAAAAAAGAAGGCTTGTTGATGGCTCCTGCTTATGCGGTTCCGCGTATGCTTGAACGTGCTGGTCTTAAACTTCAGGATTTCGACTACTATGAAATTCATGAAGCATTCGCATCACAGGTGCTTTCTACATTGAAAGCCTGGGAAGATCCTAAATTCTGTAAAGAGCGTTTAGGCCTGGATGCTCCACTGGGTTCAATTGACCGTTCTAAATTAAATGTTAAAGGTTCATCTTTAGCAGCGGGTCACCCATTTGCAGCTACTGGCGGCCGTATCATTGCAACTGCTGCCAAACTGCTTAACCAGAAAGGTTCAGGCCGTGTGCTTGTATCGATCTGTGCTGCGGGTGGTCAAGGTGTAACAGCGATTATTGAAAAATAATCTGGCTGCTTTCACTTTGTAGACAAAGAACCCTCAGAAAGTTTAACTTCTGAGGGTTCTTTAATTTTTTTGATTGATGAAACTTTAAATTTTATCGCGTAGCACGATCCCAAGCTTCTTTAACTGCAATTCTCGCCTCACTCCAGGTTAAACGCGACAATCCTTTTTCATGATCCCATTTAATTTTTAGCTCACTTTCCACATCTTCAAAACGTGTGCTTGCGTCATAGTGAGGACGGTTTTCATAACCAATTCTATAGGCATTTTCATAATCGCGCTCATAGTCAAGGTCTGAATAGGTGGTAAGTGTTTCTGTATAATACGGTGTGCTAGGTGCGGTTTCTCGCCAATAGGCTTCTTCTTCTGTCGGATTTACTGCTTCAGCAGCACCTTTACCTGCCAAACCACCGACTACAGCACCTACCGCACCCCCCACCAAGGCTCCAACTGGACCACCGATTGCTCCAACCGCTGCCCCTGCTGTTGCACCACCTACTGCACCTACACCTGTTCCAACCGGATGTGCGCCAGGTTCACCTGTAATTGGATCTGCATTTAAATCATCTCGAGCATCTTTAGGAAGGTTTTTTACAACGTCACGATCAAAATTATCATTCATATTGGTCTTATCCTTTTATCATGCTTTTAAAATCAGGTTTAAAACAGCTGGTAAAAAATTATGCACTTTTCACATATTTAAGCAGTGCAGATTTTAAT
This sequence comes from Acinetobacter sp. G11, assembly GCF_049808495.1. Taxonomy (NCBI): domain Bacteria; kingdom Pseudomonadati; phylum Pseudomonadota; class Gammaproteobacteria; order Moraxellales; family Moraxellaceae; genus Acinetobacter; species Acinetobacter sp. G11. The sequence continues at coordinate 80,788 of NZ_JBNCAT010000002.1, read as the reverse complement.
ATAAAGGAGATCAAGCCATCGTAATTGCAGTAAACTGTCAGTTTTAGGTTAAGGAATGTACGTTGAAAGATAAAAATCTTTTCTTAAAAAAGAAATCAAAATATTAATTGATTTTTAACTCATGCTTGATAGGTACGATTTATCTCTAAATGATTTTCTATAGCGTCATAACACCATTGGAAAATAAATGTGTATATCAAAATACACAAGGTCATGCTGAAATCCGTCAAAATCGCTTGCCAAATTGACATCTCCAAGGCATAAGCTACCATGGGAATGGTCGCCAGCATCAAGCCACCTTCAAAACCAATGGCATGTAGAATACGCACCCCAACTGTTCTTTTCAGTTGACGTTTGGCTTCAAACTTTTCAAAAAAATGATTAAAAACCATATTCCAAATCACTGAAGTCACGGCCATTGCAATGCCTAGCGTACCGGTCACTTCCATAGGCATATCAAAAATAAAGCTCAACGCAATCGCAATGATCACCAGCAGGATTATTTCATAACTCAATGCATGGATTATCCTTCTTTTGGACATCAACATTTTAAAACTCGTTCATTTAGATGAAAGCATTTTATTTTGATAATATTGATCAATCGAATTAGATTCTTTCAAAAGTTTTGATAAATGAATATTAATCAGGAACAGCTGATCATTTTTAAGACCGTGATTGAAAGCGGCTCATTTTCTGCCGCGGCCAGAAAGCTCGGCAAAGTGCCTTCGGCGGTCAGCATGTCGATTGCCAATCTGGAAATTGACCTCAATTTATCGCTTTTTACACGTATTGGTCGTGAGCCAGTTCCCACACCCCAAGCCCTGACCTTATATGAAAAAACCGAACAACTCTTGATTGAAATTAACCAGTGGAAACAGCAGGCTTTTGCCCTGAGTCAAGGTCTGGAATCTGCCTTAAATATTGTGGTGGTTTCTGAACTGCTGCATACACAATGGATTGACTATATTTCACTGCTGGAAAAACAGTTTCCTGAACTGCAAATCAACATTTTTTCCGCGCCACAGGAAGATGCATTAAAAATGCTGCTCAACCAGACTGCGCAATTGGCACTCATGTTTGAACGTGAACAGCTGGAAGCGCGTGAACAGTTTGTCGAACTTAAACGTGAAGCCTTGGTGCCTGTTGCAGCGATCAACTCTCCATTAGCCGGATTTGAACAAGTGAGCTATGAGCAAATTTTGCAAAGCCGGCAAATTGTGGTGGCAAGTCGCGACCGCAGCATCAAACCGGAACTGTTATTTTCAAAAAGCTACTGGCGTACAGATAACCATTTATCTGCTTGTGCCATGATTCAGCAAGGTCTGGGATGGGGTGTTTTACCTTTAGAAATGTTAAACCAAAATCCACATATTCAACAGCAACTTAAGATTCTTAACTTTCTGGATTTCACTCCGAAATTTGAATATTTTGTCGACCTGGTCTGGAGTCGCGAAAGCCAGCTTGGCGCAGCTGCTCATTTTTTGATTAATCACATCCGAAATTCAAGAAAAAACATAAAATAGACAGGCCTTATACGCGCTTTTTACTTTGGATAACAGTAGATTGTGATATAACAAATAAACGGGAAATAACTTTAAGAACCACACGACAATGACTCAATCAGCTTTAGATCAATTAAAAAACCTCACCACCATTGTTGCCGACAGTAGCGATTTTTCCGCGATCGAAAAATTTCGCCCGCTTGATGCAACCACCAATCCTTCGCTCATTACAGCTGCGGCAAATCAGCCCGAAAATAAGGAACTGATTGAAGCTGCCTATGAACAGGCGAAATCTGAAGGTTATAACGGCGATCTTCTGGTCGAGCGTACCATCGATATCCTGACGGTCAAGTTTGGTGTGGAAATTCTAAAACTGATTCAAGGACGTGTTTCTACTGAAGTGGATGCAGCCCTCTCTTACGATACTGAAGCCACCATTGCCAAAGCCAAAGAGCTGCTGGAATTATATAAAACCTACGGTATCGATCAGAACCGTATCCTGATTAAAATTGCTTCTACCTGGGAAGGCATTCAGGCAGCAAAAGCCCTTGAGGCTGAAGGGATTCATTGCAACTTGACACTGTTATTCGGCTTGCACCAGGCCCAAGCCTGTGCGGATGCCAACGTCACCCTTATTTCCCCTTTTGTTGGCCGTATTCTGGACTGGTACAAAAAAGCAGAAAATGTCGATCATTATCCGATTGAGAAAGACCCGGGTGTACTTTCAGTCAAACAGATTTACCATTTCTATAAACAGCATTGCATTCAAACAGAAGTGATGGGTGCAAGTTTCCGCAGTATCGATCAGGTACTGGGATTGGCGGGTTGTGACCTGCTCACTGTTTCTCCAAACCTTTTGGCAGAACTGGAACAGGATCAGCGTGAAGTGGTGGCCCAGCTTTCCAGCGATCATGCTCAGGCGCATTGCCAGCATCAGGTTGAGCCTTTAAGCAAAGAAAGTTTTAAAGCCCAGATTGAAAAAGACTTAATGTCTTCACAACTCTTACAAAGCGGCATTGACGGATTTATTAAGGCACGTGAGCAGTTAAGTACTTTATTGCGCCAGTCTTTTGGCCTGGATGCTGAAATTAAAGCTTAATTGACTCATATCTTCCCCTAAAAAAAGCCGATTTTGTTATAGTGAACAGGTCGGCTTTTTTTATGATTTGAGAGTTTATTTTGTTCGGCATAACCGATCTTAGCACCTATATTATTGGCACCACCCTAATTGTATTGCTACCCGGCCCAAATTCACTGTATGTGATGTCCATCGCTTCGCGTTTCGGAATAAAAGCCGGCTATAAAAGTGCTTTCGGTGTCTATACCGGCGACCTGATTTTAATTCTACTGACGGCATTGGGTGCAGCCTCATTACTACATGCTTTCTCCTGGGTATTTACCTTACTGAAGATTATTGGTGCAATTTATTTAAGTTATTTAGGCATAAAATTACTGATTGCTGCATATCACAGCTGGAATGCACTGCCTTCAAATGCCCAGATAGCAACAGTAAAAGAAAATATTGAACAGCTGCAACCCTTTAAAACTGCGCTGACCATCAGTATTTTAAACCCCAAAGCCATTCTCTTTTATTTGTCTTTTTTTGTGCAGTTTGTCGATCCGGCTTATGCTTATCCGGCAGTTACCTTTACTGCACTAGCAGTGATCTTGCAGATCATTAGCATGAGCTATTTAACCATTCTGATTTTTTCTGGTGTAAAACTGGCGTCTTATTTTACTTCCCGTTATAAAGTGACAGCCTCATGTGTAGCAGCTGTGGGGCTGTTATTTTGTGGTTTTGGTATTAAGCTTGCCACCTCAACCTTGTAATTTTTAGGCGCATCAAAGCAAATTAAACTTATCAACAGCATATAAATTATGGCGATGATGGCTTTTCGGCTAAAAATGAAAGGCGTATGATTAGTACACTTTTCATCATTATAAGATGATCACAGCAAAGGATTTATGCAAAAATTTCTAGAAGACTTTTCCGTCCCTGCGGTATTTGCAGGTTTTATTACTTTTCTGGTTGGGATCAGTGTTTCATCGGTATTGGTGATTCAATCGGCCCAATTACTGGGCGCATCTACTGAACAAATCACATCTTGGTTCTGGGCATTGGGCTTAGGAATTGGGCTGTCAGGTTTGATTCTCTCCTGGAAATTTAAATATCCGGTTGCCACCTCATGGTCTACTGCTGGACTGGCGCTTATTTTAGCCACCGGCAGTGGTTATAGCTTGCAGGAAGCCATCGGTGCATTTCTGGTTTGCGGTTTGCTCAGTGCCATATTAGGTTTTTCTGGTATTTTTCAGCGCGTGTTATCCTATATTCCCCAGAGCTTAACCAGTGCCATGTTAGCGGGGGTACTGCTCAAATTCGGCATTGCGCTTTTTGCCAGCATGCAAAATGATTGGGGATTCATCCTTTCATTATTAACCGTCTATATTCTGTCTAAATGCCTGTCACCGCGTTATAGCATCGTCATTACGGTGATTGCCGGACTGCTGCTGTGCCCCATATTCATGCAGTTCCATCCAGCAAACATTCAATTTAGTTTAGCCCAGCCGGTATGGACAACGCCTGAATTTAGCTGGTCGGCCACTTTGGGTTTAGCCCTGCCTTTATTCGTCATTAATATGGCATCCCAATATTTACCAGGTCTGGCCATGATCAAGAGTTATGGCTATGAACCAAATATCAACCAGCTGATTGGCTGGACAGGTACGGCGCAAAGTGTTTTGGCACCGTTCGGATGTTTTTCCGTAAATATTGCCGCAATCAGTGCTGCAATCAGCCTGGATGATCAGGCACACCCCGACACGAAAAAGCGCTACATTGCCGGAATAAGCTGCGGCTTTTTTTATATCCTGATGGGTTTGTTTGCGGCAACGCTGACCAGTCTTTTAATGTCATTCCCTGGCGTGTTTATCACCGCACTAGCAGGTATTGCTTTATTCGGGACCATTGGACACAACATTGCACTTGCTTTTCATCAGCCTGCTGAACGCGAAGCTGCATTATTAACTTTTTTATTCAGCGCTTCTGGAATCCAGTTTTTTGGCATAGGTTCAGCATTCTGGGGGTTAATTTTTGGTATTGCCGTATCCATCATATTCAAGTTTAAAGTCGCAAAATCCTGAAAATAACCCGCTACTGGACCATTCATAATCCAGCACAGGGTTATGCGGGATAAGATGTATAGCCATACGCTTCACATGCAGGATCGTGATGATTTTTAAAAATTCTGCTTAAGCCATGCCTGATGGATTTAGAAAAGACATTCATAATCATCACGCCCGTAGTAATCATAAGCATTCCCCAAATAGCGGGAAACCCAGGTTCTGACGGAACAGAAAAATTGAACCGGCCACTTCTGAAATAATGACCACACCCAGTAAGGGATAGCCTATAAAATAGCATTCAGCTCATCTCTTCCTCAATCTGTCTTTATAAGGCTATCTTACCGAGATTAAGTCCTTTCCAGTCTTTGAGATATTGAATGACCTAGAAATTAGACAATAAAGCAGAAGCACTATATTTTTGTATAAACTGGATTGTTTGCTGAAAAGTCTGCTGACTGGCCTTTTTACCCATCATAAACTGATACTCATGCACTAGAAACTCTTTAGATTCCGGATAAAAAACCTCGGTTACCGGTATTTTCTGGCGAAGCAAAGCATTTACAAAAGGTACCGACTGGGTCTGGGTCAAAAAGTCTTTATTTCCTCCACTAATGAATACCGGAGGATAATTCACGGTTAAATATTGAATGGGAGAAATACTTTTTAAAAAATCCGCATCATCCTTTTTATTGCCCGTATAAGCCTGGACCAGATTAACGATGCCCCATTCGATGAGTTTCACTTTATCCGGAGCAGTATTAATGAAGGCATTCAGATCATAAATACCACAATGCAGGATCAAGCCTTTAATTTGCTCCCGTTGAATAAACGGTGTAATGGCAGACTGCCGGGAAAAATCTGGATTACTGATTAAAGCGGCATAATGGCTGGCTAAATTGGCGCCTGCCGAATCGCCCGCCAAATACATGCGCCGGGCATCAATATGGTAAATCTTGGCATGCTCGCTAATAAATTTTAATGCCTGATTAATTTGCAAGAGCTGCTCAGGATAAATCATTTGCGGCGCAAATTGGTATTCGACTGAAACCACGTTATAACCTTGGTCAGCCAATCGTTTAAAGTAGCCTCGAGCATGTTCTTTAGAGCCTGAAATCCAGCCACCGCCATGAATCCACACCACTGTAGGCCGAATTCCCAACGCTGCAATATCATGCGGTTGGTAAATATCCAGATGCAGTGCCGGATTTTGCAGATAGGCAATGTTGGTTTGCACCAACACTTCAGGAGCATGCCGGTCAATAAACTTTTTTTGCACATTGGTCGATGCATTAAACACACTGGCAATGACCTTGCTATTGCTTTGTATATTCTGGCAAGCACTACTGGAGAGTGCAGCAATGAAACATAAACTTAGACTAAAGGATTTGGGATACACAGTTTGCCCTATCAACTTCCCCTCAGAATCTAAAAGGAATCATTATATTTTCAAGCATTTTAAAGATTGTTTAAACATTTGAAAATACTGGTTTTAATATCGAGTTTTTGAGTCGGTTTTAAATGCAAAGCAGAACACACTTATATTTATGATTTTTATATAATTTAATGAATTTTAAAACATTTTTCACAGAGTAAATTGATCAATCCGACACAATATGCTATCTATAAATAATAGCTACATAATAAACTCTAAGGAATCATTCTTATGTCTTATCAAAATATTTTAGTTCCTGTTGATGGTTCTGAGATTTCTTTCTCTGCGGTTAAAAATGCAGCTCAAATTGCCAAAGCGTTTTCCAGTCAATTAACACTGATCAGCCTGGTTACTGAAGACCCATTTTCTGAAGCAGATTTCTATTATCCATCTCCTATCATGAAAGAATACTTTGTTCAGGCTTATGCCAATGCCGAAAAAGCATTGGAAAAAGCCAAAGCGATTGCCGCTGAGTATGGCGTGATTGCAACCCCGCAAATCATTAAAGGCAACATCTCGGAAGAAGGCATTCTTGAAACGGCTGAAAAATTGAAAACCGACCTGATTGTGATGGGTTCCCATGGGCGTAAAGGTTTTCAAAAATTCCTCATGGGCAGCTTTGCTCAGGATGTTTTAAAAACCACCAAGCTTCCTGTTTTAGTGGTAAAAGAATAAGTTAAAAAAAATGAGCCCTTAAAAAAATCCAGGGCTCATTTTGGTTTCCTGTTTTCATGACATGATTATCCAAACTGGCTATAAATCATTCGTACTTTTATCTATTCAGCTATATTCATAAGGAAATTTCATGACTTATAAACATATTTTGGTTCCAGTAGATGAATCCCCTATTTCTTATGCAGCTGTTGAACAGGCACTGGCTTTAGCCAAGCCTTTAAATTGCCAGGTCACCATTACCAGCGTGATTGCTGTTGATCCTTTTGTGGGCGTTGATTTTTATAAGGTCGCACCGGCAATTACCGATTACTTTATCGAAGCTGAAAAAAATGCACAGTTAAACCTGGCAGAAATCAAGCAATCTTTCATTCGTGATGGCATTGCAGTCGATACTAAAATCGTTCGCGGTGTATCACCTGCTGAAGGTATTATGCAGGTTGCCGATGAAGTGGGTGCCGATCTCATTATTATGGGCTCACATGGTCGTACCGGATTTAAAAAATTAGTGCTGGGAAGTGTGGCTCAAGAAGTCTTGACCCAGTCTCCAATTCCCGTACTGATTATGAAAGTCTGAACCATAAAAAAGTCCTTGCAATCAGGGACTTTTTTATATAGGCACGTCTATCATTGGCTTCTGCTGACATCCATATACTTGATCTCAAGCTGGTGAACAGTCTGGGTTATATTTGCCAAAGAAGCCATCTTGAATCAACATTAAATATAGCCACAACAAAATTTATGTTTTGGAAATATGCTGATGCAAGTTCTGCAGATAAATTTCTGCCTCAAGTTTGCTGGTAAAGTTTTTTTGATAACTCCCCATTGCCTGAATATTGTTCGGTGTATATTCAATCAGCACAGCAAAATTTCCGTCAGCCGCATTTTTTGAAACCCGAATTGCAATGATATGCTGAGAATTTAGGTAAAAACCATCTTCAATTTTAACTAACAAAACCAATCTCCAGTCTATTTAGTAAAATGACAGGCTAATGCAATCACAGTCTGTTAAATGATAAAAGCTCACCTTAAGATGAGCTTTGACCTGGCTATTTTAAGCCATAACAGTGATTTATTCGACACTTTTAAAATAATTATACAATATGAATTATGTCTTACTGTGACAGGATTGAATTAAGTCAATCTAAACATAAGCAGCATTTTCAGCCCTTACAATGTTTGAAATATCAACAAAAAAGCCTTTTCCCGGTTTGCACCAAGAAAAGGCTTTTCATGATTCAATCAAGGCTCGCTTAGATACTCAACATACTGTTTAAAGTTTCAGAAACGTTTTTCGATTTCACTTGTGGTTTTAAGGCCTCAAGTGCTGTTTTGACTTCACTGCGCTGTGGTTCAGCCAAGGTATACCAGCGAGAAAGCACTTGTAATAAACGTGAACCGACAATCGGGTTTTTCTCATCCAGATATTTGGCCAGATCAATGTAGTGCTGAACACCAAAACTCCAGGTATTGACCGGATTGGCATTTAAACCGCCACTGACCGAACGAATACGGTTAGGATTGCCCAAATCGTAGTCCGGATGTGAAGTCAGATATTTGATGGTTTCTGCATTTGCTTTTGGATGCGCTGCCTGAACCATAAACCATTGATCTAGCGACAAGGCTTCATCTTCAAAGCAACTGTAGAAGTCTGCCAAGACTTCCTCGGCTTGTGGCGCATCATTCCAGACCAGAACTTTAAGCGCACCCAAACGTTCCGACATGTTACCGGTATGATACTGCTCATAAGCGAGGTCAAAGGCATAGGCATCACCCTGACGAGCCATCATACCCAGCATGATGTTTCTGAGCGCACGCACACCCATCGCCTGAGAAAATTCACGTTGATTATCCGGGTCTAAGTCCAGATAAGTCTCTTTGCAGAATGCACCCAGTTCACGTGCCAATGTGTCCAGCAAAGCATTACGCTGTTCCTGAATTTTGGCAGGTTGATAATCGGTATCGATACGGCTACCCAAATAGCCTTCGGTCGGTACATCAAACAAACGTGAAGCCAATAATGGGTCTTTCTCAATGACTTCAGGCAAAGTATTTTTCATGGCCTGAATATAAATGCCAGCATCATGACCTTCCAGCAAAATACGTTCCAGCAGGGTTTGAGTGGCCTGCCACTGGTTGAAACCATTGGTTTCATATTGCATCAAGAAAGCCAGTTCTTCGTCTGAATAGTTGAATTCAAGATTGACCGGTGCCGAGAAATTACGCAGCAATGAAACCACGGGTTTTGCCGTTAGGCCGCTAAATTCAATAGTTGCCTCATTTTGATCAAATAAATACACCCCATCTTTTACGCCATTTTCAAACAGCGCTTCAGATTGCAGCGTATATTGCTCACCTGTTTCCGCATTAAACAGTGCTAAAGCGACCGGGATAGGAACCGCTTTCAGGTTTGGATATTTTGCATTCGCTTTTAAACTCTGTTTAAAGCTTAAGCGATAGGTTTGAGTTGCAGCATCGTACTCGCCTGTGGCTTGCAGTTTTGGCGTACCCGGCTGGTTGTACCAGATCAGGAATGCAGATAAATCGACACCCGAACCGGCTGTCAATGCAGACACCCAGTCTTCAACCGTTACCGCCTGGCCGTCATGACGGCGGAAGTATTCGTCTGTGCCTTGACGGAATTTTTCATTGCCAAGTAAGGTCGACATCATACGGTTAATTTCCGCACCTTTTTCGTACACCGTTGCGGTATAGAAGTTGTTAATTTCTACAAAGTGATCTGGACGTGGCGGATGCGATAACGGACCGGAATCTTCAGGGAACTGGTGGGCTTTGAGTACAGCAACATCATCAATACGTTGTACTGCCGCGGACTGTAAATCTTCCGAGAAAGACTGGTCACGGAATACGGTCAAACCTTCTTTCAGGCACAACTGGAACCAGTCGCGGCAAGTAATCCGGTTACCGGTCCAGTTATGGAAATATTCATGTGCAATTACCGACTGTACCCGCATGATTGCTGCATCAGTCGTATATTCCTCATCGGCAAGCACGCATGAAGTATTGAAGATATTCAGGCCTTTATTTTCCATGGCACCCATGTTAAATGCAGAGGTTGCCACAATCATATAATTGTCCAGGTCATAGGGACGACCATAATGTTCCTCATCCCATTGCATGGAATGTTTCAGTGCTTCCATGGCAATGTGACATTTTGGAATATCTTTTTCTTCGGCATAAATTTCCAGCGAAACGTTACGGCCTTCAGAGGTCACATAGGAATCTTTCAGTACCGCCAAATCACCAATCACGCAGGCAAATAAATAACTTGGTTTTTTGGTCGGATCCTGCCAGATGGTATAGTGGCGGCCTTCACCAGCCTCGCCCGCTTCCATCAGGTTACCGTTGGCTAACAGTACCGGAAATTTTTTATCAGCTTCGACACGTGTGGTAAATACAGACAGCACATCCGGACGGTCTGGATAGAAGGTAATTTTACGGAAGCCTTCAGGCTCGTTTTGCGTTACAAACAAGTCGTCACCTGCCTGATACAGACCTTCCAGCTGGGTATTGCTTTCCGGGTGAATAACGACTTCCGTTTCCAGAATGACTTGATCTGGTGCACTGGCAATCACCAGTTGTTCTGAATCGAGGCTATAATCCGCTGCAGTCAGCAGCTTGCCATTTAAGCTAATGGATTTTAATTCCAGATCACGACCCAGCAGCACCAAATCTCCGGCAGTCTGACGCTTCATCACCAGGTTTGCATTGACCTGGGTATGATCGCTATATACCTGAATATCCAGATTGATTGAATCCACCAAAAAAGAAGGTTTTTGATAGTCTTTTAAATAAACTGTTTGGTCTGCTTCAACCACCGGGTTTGCCGCGATATTCATATAATGTCCTAATCCTGTCGTTCTTAAGCCAAGACTTTGTTGTTGTGAAATGCTTCGATCATACGACAACTTTCGCAATCTGTCTGTGCCATTGATTTAAGTCATATATGGGCATGTTCCTTTCAGTTTTCAATTCAAATTGCGCACATTGGTACGATTAATGTCCTTATTGATGACTTAAGGTGCATAAATGAAGCACATGCTACACATCAGCATTGTGTATGCCCTTACTTTCCAGCTATACCTTCGAAGGTCGAGATAGTGCTTTTTGCATATATATTTGTATAACTTTAAATTTTTCAGATTAGATAAAAGACTTAACCCAAATTGACACTAATTTTCAAGATGACTACATTTTGAGCACGTTTTTTGCTTGTATTCATCTGTGTAAAGCGCACTATAAAATTAAAGCAAAACCAGAAGAGGTGTATTATGTATTTAAAAGACCATATTGTTCGCGTCGAAAATATCAAAACCATGCAAAAGCTGGATGCTGCCGGAATTGATCACAAAGTAATTGCCATGTTTCTGAGCTGTGAAGGTATTCCGATGCAATCGGCGGACATTTGCGCAATTTTAAACAATTACGATGCTCTAGGAAGCAGAAAAATTCCGTCCAAAAAAGTTCAGGCCTTGATTAATGCAAAGCAGCTAGGCGAGGAGGATGAGTCGCTGCCTTGCCCTGCCTCTTATTAACCGGAAAATTGCCTACTGATTCAACCCCCATCCTTCTGACTCAACCCTATCTTTATTGTGTCATGGTGGAGATGAAAGATCTGGTCTTCATCTCCACATATCTCAATGCATTGTAAAACTTAGGCTATTTTTTTCAGCTCCATACTGTGTGGCTCGCCGTGCCTAGCGAATTATTTTCCATTCAGCACAATTCCATCACGTCACGGCAAAAGACAGGTGTATAATCGGTGCAATGATTAACCCGACTTGTGATCGATTCCTTCCATGCTTCTTCAAATTCTGCAAAAACAGCTCGATGAAAGTACATCATGCCCTTTATGTCAGGCATCCATGTTCTGGATAGAAGCTGAGCAGTACGATCAGGCAACGAATTTTCATGAATGCAGTCACTGCCATCATCGCCTGTTTCAGGACGGTCGCGGCAACTGCCACTGCGACACCTGTCTGGCCAAGCGTAAAAAAATGCTGGCCGAAACACGCCTTCAGGAACAGCGTCAACTCAAGTCTAAAGAAAAAGATGCTGTTGAATACCGGCTGGATCAAATCAGTTTTTTAAATAAATTGTTTTTACTCAGTATTCTGGATAATCAGGTGCAGGAATATACTACGCATCATGAATATATAGATTGGGAAAATATTAAATATCATTCCCTTACACCGAATTACCTGTTCCAGAATTATTTGATCAAGCAACTGGTAAAAGAACAGATCCTGATTACCAAAGATTTTGCCTCCGAAGCCAGTCAGTACTATGTCAATGTGCGTTTGGACGGTTATTCGGAACCGAGTCTGTTTAGCATTACCCAGCAACTCAGAAACTGGTTTTATGAAAATCTAAGCTTGGGCGTACCCTTCAAGAACGCCGATGAAGTCAAAAATGCGCTTTATCTGCTGCTGTATCAGGAAATTATTCAGTTCGCCCAGTTTTACTGTCGTACCTGGGGCATCCAGATTGCCGGAAATAACAGCTTTCAAACGTTCTGCTATCGCCTGATGGATTCTCTGGCGGTGGGTCAGATCTACTATCTGGTACAAACCGCTTTAGAATATTTACATCAGCAAAAAGCCTTGCAGCCACGCAATGAAAACTTTATTAATACCAATCTGTTAAAAAAAACCTTACAGCAATATCGTGAACGTTCCATGACTGAAAAATGGGAAACCTCCACCCTGCCTCGTCCACACAATATTCCTTTCAGCAAGATGAGTGAAATCCTGCTGTTCCGCTTTCTGGGCTATGATGAAAGTATTTTCTTTCAGCCCATCTGGAAGTTATGGAAAAAAATTGAACCCCGATTGAGCTTTTATTCACAAAAACGCTGTATGTATTGTGGCTCCAGCGAACTTAGCGTGGATTATGATGCTGAAAATTATGTAACACTCTGCTGTCGAACCTGTAAGCATCAAGACCACTATTTTACCCAATAGAATTTCACCCGCTAAACGGTGAAGCATATGTCCAGTTTCTCCGACTCCACCCTGTACAATTTAAGGAATAATCCCATGCATCAAACTTCAACATTGGTCGAGCAGATTGTTGAAGCCTGGACACAACTGCAAAGCCAGCAACCTTTGGTGCAATGCATGACCAACAGTGTTGCAGCGAATTATGCAGCCAATATATTGCTGGCTGCAGGTGCCTCGCCAGCCATGATTGACAATCCGTTCGAAGCCGAAAGTTTTACCACGATTGCCGCTGCACTCAGTATTAATCTGGGTACACCCACCCATGAACAGATGCAGGCCATGCAAATTTCTGCACAAACAGCACAGCGTACCCATACCCCATGGGTGCTCGACCCAGTAGGTTATAGTCCTATTCTAAAATGGCGCTCGGACATGGTGGATGAGTTACTGCAATACCATCCCACAGTCATTCGCGGTAATGCTTCCGAAATCAGTACTCTTGCAGGCAACCAGGTAGAATCCAAAGGCGTGGATAGCACTTTGGACAGTGCCGATGTCTATCATCAGGCCAAAGTGTTATTAGCACATGCGGACTGTATTGCCATTTCAGGTGAATCTGATTTTATTTTGACTAAAGAGCTAAATGCCGTAATTCAGGTCAATGGCGGTTCTTATTTGCAGCCCAAAGTCACCGCGACAGGTTGTGCCCTGGGTGCTTTAATTGCGGCTTATTGCGCTGTCACCTCTCCAATGATCGCGACGATTGCAGCCCATACCCATTTTGCCATTGCCGGTAAATTGGCATTCGATCAAGCTCAAACGATCGGACATTTTAATGTGGCCTTTATGGATCACATCCACAGTTTAAATCCGGACTTCATCCGGCAATATGCGGATCTTAAAATTCTTGCACTTTAAGTTGATTCTACATTCCTGTTACTAAGGTTGACCTGGCTCAGATTGTAATGACCGGGTCTGGATTTATATCCACGCCAGTATCGGTATAAAATGTGAATGATGAAGGAAATTTAATAGACTTTCTGGTCTATAAATAAATTAAATAGAGTTTCCAAAATCGTTTGCAAATCCAATTTGCAGATACAGAGCAAACCCATGCCATCAAAATAGTCAGGGACATGCTGCATAAAAAAATTGCTATGCGGGGTGGCTTTATTTCTGAGACGTTGAATATGTTCGGGTGTCGTTTGGGGCATGACATGAGGATAGACAAAAATATCTTCTCGACGTTTTTGCACTTCAGATTTACGCTGCTGAATCTTTTACAGAACTGTTAAATATTGTTGAGGAATTTCTTTGCCTACACGCGGAAAGAAATGTTGTGAGCGGGATGCAAAATAAGTATAAATTTTAGGCTGTATGATGGTCGGCACAAACCATAATGGAATGGCGGGATGTCGAATCCGGTGATTGATTGCAACCCGGATTGCTGTTTTAAGGGTTCTGTTGCCTTTACGATAAGCCGGTAAAATACTCGCCCGGTAACTCACCACAAAGATAGGCTGTCCCTCCAGAGAAAGCTTAAGCACAGGAATAATATTTTGCCCCACCCGTGTATCTTTATGATAATAATGAACTACCAGAACAGAAACGGCATCCTGATCATAGACAAAATTATAAATTTCTTCCTCGCACGAATCCGGAAAAATTTGCCGATCAAATTCACAGATCACTTTAAAAAAACGATGCTTTTCTTCAGATGCAAGTTTTACAAAATCGACAAGCGTTTCTGTAATACCCATCAAATTGATCCAATTTTTTGATATTTATGAATTATTACTGATTTCAGCTGACTTAAATATCACTAGAAATGGTGATTTAAAGTCAATTCATTCTTTTTTCACTCGGTTGCCGCATGACTGCACCTTCCTTGGATATAACAGTAAAGCACAATAAAAAAGCCCAACAGATCAAGTCTGTCAGGCTTTTCCGATTGGTCAAAAGAGTGGATTAAAAGATATCCATCCCTGGTTTAAATCTTAAATCATCCACTTTATTCAACGCGACTTACTCATACTCTCTAAGGATAGCTAATGAGCACGGATTTAATCCGGTTCTCTTCCAGTTCAGTCACTTCAAAGTAAATGCCGCGATATTCCAGTTTAGCTCCCAGACTGACTTTACCGTGAGTTTTTTCCAGAATCAGACCCGCAAGACTGATATAACCAGCCTCTTCTTCAACCAAATCCAGCATGCCCAGCTCCAGTTCCAGCTGATACACATCAAGCATGCCAGAGGCTTTCCAGGTATGGTCATCAATTTTGACCAGATCAAGCTGCTCATCGGCATCCGGAAACTCACCAGCAATCGCCTCAAATACATCCAGAGGAGAAATCAGGCCTTGCACATTACCAAATTCGTCACTCACCAATACCAATGAACCTTTCGAGCTACGCAAGGTATTAATGGCATCGATGACTTTCATTTTTTCAAAAATATAAATTGGACGATGACGTTTGATTAAAGCCTTGAGCTGTTCTGGATCTTCCAGTACATCAAGGAGCTCTTTAGCACGAACCACGCTCAGAACCTTATCCAGGTTGCCACGACAAACTGGAAACAAGCTATGCGGTACAGCAAGTACCTGTTCACGAATCTTTTCAGCGCTGTCATCCAGATTCACCCAGGAAATCTGGCTTCGCGGAGTCATAATCGAGGCAACTGATCTTTCTGCCAGGGTTAATACCCCCCCAATCATGTAACGCTCTTCATCAGCAAAGGTTTCTTGTGCTTCAAAGTGTTGTGCACTATCAGCCATGGTTTCCACTTTACCACCCATCAATTTCAGGATGGAATCTGCGGTACGATGCCGTAATGGAATTTTGGATTCATGCTTTGTAGCATTGCGTTTTGAAAACTGGTTAAAGGCTTCAATAAGAATAGCCACACCAATACCTGAATAGATATAACCTTTAGGAATGTGGAAACCAAAACCTTCGGCAATCAGGCTGATCCCGATCAGTAACAGGAAGCTTAAACACAGGATGACGACAGTCGGATGGCGGTTGACGAATGCCGTCAATGGCTTAGAAGCAATCAACATGACAATCACGGCAATGGTCACAGCAGCCATCATCACGTAAATATTATCCACCATCCCCACTGCGGTAATGACAGAATCCAGGGAGAAGACTGCATCCAAGACTATAATTTGCGCTACTACCGCCCAAAAACCGGCATAAACAACTGAGGATGTCGATTGAACTTCAATCTTGCCTTCCATTTTTTCATGCAGTTCGGTCACGGCTTTATAGACCAGGAATAATCCACCAAAGAGTAAAATCAAATCCCGACCCGAGAAGGACAGACCTGCAATTTCAATAATGGGTTTTGTGAGTGTCACTAGCCAAGAAATAACGGATAGAAGCCCCAAACGCATAATTAATGCGAGAGAAAGACCAATGACACGTGCTTTATCACGTTGTTCAGGAGGAAGTTTTTCTGCCAAAATGGCAATAAAGACAAGGTTATCAATACCTAAAACAATTTCTAAAATAATAAGGGTTAGTAAACCCACCCAAATTCCCGGATCTAACAAAAACTCCATTAGTTCATATCTCCGTTTTCACGAATTGGGTTAAAAAAAAATTTAAACCGGCACGACGAGGGATCCATATAAGTGACCTTTTCAACAATAGACAAATTTATTATGCACAATCTGTTAAATTTGTAATTAAATTTTTGTATTGTTAGCGCTTTACTCTTAGCCAGATATACAATTCGGCCTATTTTGACGCCTTTACTTCATCTCTTTATCTGATTTAACTTTAATAAAATATCAGTTTCTCTTATTAGCAAGAGCAGCCTCGGAAGCTTTTTTCACCCGAATAAAAGAGAACCAGGATGATTGAATTGAATCAATGAGAGCTAAATTCAACCCAACAAGCTTCCACTCCAGGCAACACATTTACAGCACGTGTTACTCTAACCAATGAAAAGTATTGACCGTATAGATAATTTCCAAAATGTGCCCTCAACCAGTAATGAAGGGCTAGCTTAATTTAGATTTCTTATTTAATTCATGTCAGGTGCGGTCGATGAGCGTTCGTAATTGCCAAAAGTTTAAAATGTCCTGGCTGCTCACTCCCAATATGGCATCCTTACAGCAAGGTTATTTTCAGAACTTATCCAAATCCTCAGGTCCGGGTAGAAGTGTAAATTTTGCTCAACTCAGGATATTGCCAGATTTCATCAAGATAAAGCCTCCTGCAGCATATCCGGACTCAACGATCCGGCTTAATTTTATTTTTTGTAAGGAAACTTACATTAATAAGTTTGCTTATTGCAATATAAAAAACTTGATATATATTAATATCAATAAAAATGTGTGTTGTTTGGCAAAATTCTATTTAAATAAGACGCTTTTCAACAAATTAAAATTACAACAATCTTAGGGAGGCTTTTCTCCATGACTAAAAAGTACAGCAAATTCCTACCTTCCATTGCTGAAGATTTCTCTTTGGAAAATTTTCCTTATTATTGGGTCACTCAAGTGCATGCCCAATATATACAAAATGTAGATCACGCTTTGAAAAAATATGGTCTGGACAATTCACGTCGCCGCATTTTACTGTCGCTAAAATCCAAACCGCATGCCAGCGTGTCAGACCTGTCTGAAATGGTCATTTCCAAAATGTCGACCACCACCAAAATCGTCTATCGTTTAAAAGATGAAGGACTGGTGGATACGTATTCATGTGAAGATGACGCCCGTATTACCCGAGTGGTTTTAACGGATAAAGGGCAACAAATGACCAATAAGATTAATGACCTGACCAATGTGGTTTTGGAACAATCTTTTGAAGGCCTCACTCCCCTGCAAATTGAAAAGATGATGGAAAGTTTAAAATATATTTTTAGAAATTTAGCCCATTAAGTTGGGTTGAATTCACAAATCAACAAAATTATTTTTTAGTTTTACTTTACAATATTGTAAAATATATTGTTTTCTCTTTAAATTCATTAAAAATAAGTTACAATAATAAAATACAATTACAACAATTTCTGGGGAGAAAATACAGATGACAAAAAAATACAGTAAATTTTTACCGTCTACAGATAATTTCGATTTGGAAAATTTCCCCTATTACTGGGTAAGCCAAGTCCATGCTCAATACGTACAAAATGTTGATCATGCATTAAAAAAATATGGTTTGGACAATTCACGTCGTCGTATTTTACTCGCTTTAAAATCTAGACCGCATGCCAGCGTGTCAGATCTCTCAGAAATGGTGGTGTCCAAAATGTCGACCACCACCAAAATCGTCTATCGTTTAAAAGATGAAGGTCTAGTTGATACTTATTCTTGTGAAGATGATGCACGCATAACCCGCGTAGTGTTAACCGAGAAAGGAGATCAAATGACGCAGAAAATTAATGACCTGACCAATGTGGTTCTGGAACAGTCCTTTGACGGTTTAACCCCTTTACAAATTGAAAAAATGATGGAAAGTCTGCAACATATTTTTAAAAATTTATCACGATAGTTTAATTTTAAATTTCGGTTAAATACTGACTTTTTCTATTTTAGACTTCGAAAAAATACAAAATTAATACATTTTATTCTATTTTTTTACGAAAATATTACGGTAATAAATTAAAAGTTGAATTTAAAACAATGGGGAAAAATAAGAAAATGACCAAGAAATATAGTAAATTTTTACTTTTATCCAGTGAAAATTTTGATTTAGAAGAATTTCCCTACTACTGGATTACTCAAGTTCATGCGCAAGGTGTAAAAAAACTAGACCATGCCCTGAAAAAATATGGCCTGGACAATTCGCGTCGCCGTATTTTACTTTCTCTAAAATCCAAGCCGCATGCCAGCGTATCCGATCTCTCCGAAATGGTGGTGTCCAAAATGTCGACCACCACCAAAATCGTCTATCGCCTAAAAGATGAAGGACTGGTTGAAACGTATTCATGTGAAAATGATGCCCGTATTACCCGAGTAGTCTTAACTGATAAAGGACAACAAATGACCCTGAAAATTAAGGATCTGAGTAATATTATTCTGGAACAGTCCTACGAGGGTCTAACTCCTTTACAAATTGAAAAAATGATGGAAACCCTTAAACAGATTTTTAAAAATCTATCGTAATAATCGAGGCTTAATCGAAAAAATTCAGCTGGGGGCTCATTTTTTCAATTTTTGCTTTTGGAACATGTGAGCATTCAAACTCAACCTCTGGAAACCCTTCTACAAAACAACGAATATCTGGGGAGTTCCAGCTTAGCCATTCATCTAAACGCTCATGAGGAATAATAATCACCGAGCGTTTCACATTTCCAGGTTCATGAAAATCTTTCATCATGGGGTGATCAATGGCATCCATCGTAATCATGGTTGCTGAACGAATAATTTCATCTCCGATTCGGCAAATCTCATAGAGCGCTGCAATATAAAAAGCCCGTCCATCCTTTCGGCGTACCCCCCAGCGTTGCGGCTTGTTCTCTATATATTTCGACTCATAAAATTCACTCACCGGCATCACGCCAAATTTGCATTTTGAAGCAGCATTGATAAAAGTCGGTTTTTGGAGCAATGTTTCATTTCGAGCATTATATGTTTTCAGGGCAATGCTTTTGTCTTCCGCCCATTTCGGTACCATGCCAAACCTAACCTTACGCCATCCCAAACCTTGAGCTGATTTGAACAGCAAGGGCAACTCATAATTTGGATAGACCTCATCCGGATAGTCAAATGGAATATCAGGAAGATTCAAATCACGTAGCTGCTTTAAATTAAGCGGTTTAAAATTAGCGCACATAAAACCAGATATAAATTAAAACTTACTCTATTATAGCTTGTATGAGATACTTTTTACTTTACTTTACTTTACTTTACTTTACTTTACTTTACTTTACTGTACTATGCGGTAGCGTTAACCAATGTGTACGGCTAAACTCTTCCAATATCCACTGTCCATTAAAGCGCCCCAAGCCTGAATTCTTCTCCCCGCCAAAGGGTGCATTCGGTTGATCTGCCACGGTGATGGCATTGATATGCGTCATCCCTGCATCAATCTGCATTGCAAAACGGGTTCCGCGTTCTAAATCAGAAGTACATACTGCGCTGGATAGTCCATAGGCTGTGTCATTGGCCAAACGCAAAGCCTCGGCTTCATCTTGAGCCTTAATGATCGGCAAGACGGGACCAAAACTTTCTTCTTGGGCTAAGCAGGACTCTGGATTTACATCAATAAAAATATGGGGTGGAATAATATTGCCTTGAATTTCTCCCCTTACAATGAGTCTGGTTCCCTCTTGTAGTGCCTGAGCAATAATCTGTTTGATTTTTTCAACTTGCGCGACATTAATCATCGGGCCAATCAGGGTATCCTCTTGCTGAGGATCACCATAGGCAATATTCTTAGCCCGAATGACCAGTTTTTCAACAAAAGTATCATAAATTTTAGCATCGACAATCACTCGATTGGTACTCATGCAAATTTGTCCCTGATGCAAAAAACGTCCTATTACAGCCAGTTCCACCGCCAGATCCAGATCAGCATCATCCAGCACCACTAAAGGTGCATTACCGCCCAATTCCAGCGCAATACGTTTGAGATGATTGCCAGCAATAGCCAGTTGCCCGACACGTTTTCCTACCAAAGTTGAACCTGTAAATGAAATCAGTTTCGGTGTATCGTGCTCAACAAAGTAATCCCCTATTTCACTGCCTAAACCCGCAACTACACTGAATATTCCTTGAGGGAGACCTGCTTCTTCAAAAATCTTGGCCAGCAACAATCCCCCTGTAATAGGCGTATCACTTGCAGGCTTTAACACCACGCAATTTCCTATCGCAATAGCTGTAATCACAGAACGCATACTGAGGTGAAAGGGAAAGTTCCAGGGACTAATTACCGCAATGACACCCAAAGGTTTCCGGATTACATAACTTTTGCGATCAGGATCGATCGATTGCAATTCCTGGGTGTTCATTCTTTCAGAAAATGTCATGGCTTCATTGATAATGCCCAATGCTGCATCTACTTCAATATTGGCTTTGAAACGTGTACTGCCGGATTCCTGAATGAGCCAGTGGATGATTTCTTCACGTCTATTTTTGATTATATCCAGAACCCGGAGGATGAAGCTTTTACGCTCGGAGGTTGAGGTTTGCGACCATGTAGCAAAACTCCCTTTCGCTGCCGAATAAGCACTATCCACATCGACAAGGCTTGCAGCCTGCAATTTCAAAATAAGTGCTTGAGTATAAGGATTGAGATTATTCAGCGTATGCGTTGAAGTTCCCTTCAGCCAGTGCCCTGCAATAAATTGCTGATCGGAAAATTGATAAGCTTGCATACCTCATCCTTTTTATCATGCTGGCTTTATATTTAATGTAAAACCTAATCTCCCAAAGCACCAGTGTAAAAAGAATTTCGTAACTTTTAGACAATAAAAAAGCCTCCGAAGAGGCTTTTTTACTACACAAGATTAGTCACCTGTATAACCCTTTAACTTCAAACGTGCTGCATGAAGTAGCGGTTCAGTATAACCAGAAGGCTGTTCACCACCTTTGAATACCAGGTCATAAGCTGCCTGGTAAGCATAGCCATTGAATGCTGGAGCCATTGGCGTATAAAGCGGATCGTTTGCATTTTGCTCGTCCACAATTTTCGCCATACGTTTGAATACTTCTTCAACTTGCTCTTTGGTTACGATACCGTGACGTAACCAGTTTGCAACGTGTTGAGAAGAAATACGTAATGTTGCACGGTCTTCCATCAAACCCACATCGTTGATGTCAGGAACTTTAGAACAACCTACACCCAAGTCAACCCAACGAACAACATAACCCAAGATACCTTGAAGGTTATTTTCAAGTTCTTTGGTTTTCTCTTCTTCAGACCAGTTGGTATCTGTTGCTAAAGGCGGTGTCAACAAGTCATCTAATGATAACGGCTGAGTATTCAACAATTCTTTTTGACGCTCAGACACGTTGCATTGATGATAATGGATCGCGTGAATCACCGCGCCAGATGGAGACGGTACCCATGCACAGCTTGCGCCCGCTTCCGGATGCTCAATCTTGGTTTTGTACATATCTGCAAGCATATCTGGTTTTGGCCACATCCCTTTACCGATTTGTGCCTTACCACGTAAACCTGCTTGAAGACCGATCATCACGTTACGGTTTTCATATGCCGGGAACCAGATTTGTGACTTCACTTCACCTTTACGAACGAATGGACCAGCTTCCATGAAAGTATGGATTTCATCGCCTGTACGGTCCATGAAGCCCGTGTTAATGAAAATGGTGCGGTCTTTCGCCTGAGCGATACAGTTTTTCAAGTTCACAGATGTACGGCGTTCTTCATCCATGATCCCGATTTTTAAGGTCTTCGCTGGTAAGCCAAGCGCCTGTTCAGCACGTTCAAATAGCTCAACTGCAAATGCAACTTCTTCTGGGCCGTGCATTTTTGGTTTCACGATATACATCGAACCTTTACGCGAGTTCTTGATCGTGTTTTCGCCTTTGATATCTGCAAAAGTCAGCAATGGCGTGATTAACGCATCCATGATGCCTTCGTAGATCTCTTGACCATCTACCAGGATCGCAGGGTTTGTCATTAAATGACCCACGTTACGAAGCAGCATGAGTGAACGGCCGTGAAGCGTCGTTTCACCACCAATCAGGTTTTTGTGGGTACGGTCCTGGTTCAATGTACGAGTCACGGTTTTACCGTTTTTCTCGATTGATTCAGACAGTGTACCTTTCATTAAACCTAACCAGTTACGGTAGCCTTCAACTTTCTCTTCAGCGTCTACCGCTGCAATAGAGTCTTCCAAATCCTGAATGGTTGTTACAGCAGCTTCAAGCACGAGGTCTTTTACGCCAGCAGCGTCAGTCTGACCAATCGGGCTGGTTGCATCAATTTCAACAATAACGTGCAAGCCATTGTTTAGAAGTACGATTTCAGTTGGTGCAGCTTCATCACCATTGAAACCTACAAATTGAGCTTCTTTTGCTAAAGTTGTGGTTGAACCATCTTTTAGCGTCACAACCAATTTTTTGCCTTCAACCGCATATTTGGTTGCATCGGCATGTGAGCCATTTGCCAATGGGAAGGTTTCATTTAAGAAGTTTTTAGCAAATGCAATAACTTTTGCACCACGAACCGGGTTATAGCCCTTACCTTTTTCCGCGCCACCTTCTTCAGAGATCACGTCGAAACCGTAAAGCGCATCGTATAAAGAGCCCCAACGAGCGTTCGCAGCATTCAAGCAGTAACGTGCATTACGCACAGGAACCACCAATTGCGCACCAGCCAATAATGCGATTTCTTCATCTACATTTTCTGTGCTGATTTGGAAATCTTCTACTTCTGGTAATAAGTAGCCAATTTCTGTAAGGAAAGCTTTGTAAGCTTCGAGTTCAAATTTGTTGTTGCGGTGCCATTCATCAATTTTAGCTTGAAGGTCGTCACGCTTAGCCAATAGTGCTTTGTTCTTTGGGCTAAGATCGACAACGACTTGTTCAAAGTTTTTCCAGTATGTTTCGCTGTCCAAACCAGAACCTGGTAGTGCTTCATTTTCGATGAAATCGTAAAGTTCTTTAGCAATCGCTAACTTGCCTTTTTGAATACGTGCAGTCATTGTCTTTCCTGATATTGCTACTTTTTATAACAAGAGATTCTAGTATACCGATTTATACCTAGCTGAATAGTACTATCACATTCCTAAATAATGATCATTTTCTAATAAATGAATATATACATCATTTAAAAAAATGAAGATCACCAATGCAACATTATTATTTGCCTGAATACCTTTTTATAGTTTATAAAGTTTTAAAAATGTCGAAATTAGACTTAAGTGCAGAATTTTGCTTTAAAACCACCCAAAAGCTGTATTTCTCATAGCTGTCAAGCAAAGATTAAGCCATGAATAGAACAAAATGTCGATAAAATACTCAAACTATTTATGTAAAAAAAGCGCCTGTTTAGGCGCTTGATCTTTAGCTTGCTTCCGAGGCCGACCCCTGTATTTGTCGATGTTCAGAATTCAGATATTCATCGGACTGCATTTCCAGTAAACGTGAACGCGTGCGTTCAATTTCAAAAGCAAGTTTCTCGCCCTGGTAAATATCAATAATACTGTCTTCCGAGGTCAGCAGGAGTTTGACACCACGATCGTAAAACTCATCTACCAGATAAATAAAACGGCGTGTGCCTTCCGACAGGTAATCGGTCAAATGCGGCACATTACTGACCAGTACCGTATTATAAATATTAGCGATTTCAATGAAGTCAGCCGGACTGCGCGGTTTTAAACACAGCTCCGAATATTCACACCACAACACATCTTCGGTATGACCAATGGTTTCCACAATACGGTTATTAATGATAATCGGTTCTTGTGACTGGGTCTGGGTCTGGGTTAAAGCGCTAAAACGCTGGGCAATCCAGAGCTTGTGATCATGCGTTAATGGATGCTTAAACAATTGTGCCTGCTTGAGCACACGCAAACGATAATCAACGCCAGCATCCACATTAAGAACCACGCAATGTTTTTTCACCATTTCAATGGTCGGGATAAAACGGTCACGATGGATTCCGTTCTTATATAAACCATCCGGCGCAATATTTGAAGTCGCCACCAAGGTAATGCCACGGGTAAACAGCTTCTGGAATAACTCGCTCAGAATCATGGCATCCGTGACATTGGAGACAAAGAATTCATCAAAACAGATCACCACCGCTTGCTGGTAAATTTGGTCTGCAACCTGATCCAGCGGATTACGTTGCCCTGACAACTTATTCAGCTCACGATGTACATGCTGCATGAAATGATGAAAATGCATGCGCATTTTACGGCGAAACGGAATCGATTCAAAAAACTGGTCCATTAACCAGGTTTTACCTCGCCCAACTCCACCCCACATGTATACGCCTTTTGGTGAAGTTTGGCGACGGAAACGGCGGAACGCTTTTTTTGAAGCTTTAAAACGCTGAATCAATTCTTGCCAAACACGATCCAATTCATGTACAGCCTGCGCCTGTGCATCATCCGGCATGAACTGGCCAGATGCGATGGCCTGTGCATAGCGCTCCGCAGGTGACAAAGGGATAAAGGCTGTACTGTGCTTAGAATTTAAATCTGACATATGATTGAATACTATTTTAGGCTATTGAAAGTATAGCGAAGATTGAGATGGAATATATAACACTTTGGCATTAACACACTTAGGCTATTTACTAAACTACTTAAAGTACTGCCGTGGACTGTGACCAAACCAGCGCTTAAAGGCATGATTGAAAGCTGCAGGCTCCGAATAACCCAGTAATTCTGCAATCATTTCAATGGAATATTCTTTATATTCCATTAATCTTAATGCCTTGTCTTTAATCAATTGTTCACGTATCTGTTTATAACTGCTTTGCACCTGTTGCAATTGATGCCGCAAGGTGCGCTCCGGAATTTGCAGGGCTTGTGCTGTTTCCGCCATGCTAGGCATCCCCCCTTCTTGTAGTTCCAGATAACCCTGTACACGCTGCACCAGCGCAGGTACGGATTCATCTCCCTTCAACCGCTCCAACTCAGCAATACATTTGCTTTCATAAAGATTAAAGGTCATTTTGTCTGCTGAAGGGATCTGCACATTTAACACGGCATCATCAAACCAGAATTCCGCAGACTCGGCAGCAAACTGCAATTCAGCACCATAGTACTCCTGATAAATATCTAAAGCCTGCTGATTTTCAGGCTGTGCAAATGGCAGTTCTATATGCATTCGGGGAATACTTAAGCCCATCATTTTATACAGATCCTGAATAAATTTATAAGTTCCTGAAATTTCACATTGTGCTCGCAACAGTCCAAGCTCACTGTTTAAATCTTCAGGTGCGTAACACAAAACCACCTTTTGTGCTTTATATTTTAGGCTTAATACGCCTGTTAAATGGGTTAATGCCTGATAGCGAATCCCCTGCTCTAAAGCAGTACGGATATTTTCACTGCTAACCAGCAACATCAGTAAAGGACCATAGCCGGCAAGTGCATAATGCTGGCCAATGAACAGACCTTTTTCTGGTGCCACATCCTGCCCAATGACTTTCAGCACATCCCATTCCAGACCTGGATGAATAATTGAGCTCGGATCCAATGCATCCGCGCGCAATCCAATACTTTGAAGTTTTGGATCAACATCAATCCCAGCTTTACGCATGCCTTGAATTAAATACATCAAGCCGAGAATTGAACGTTTCATAGCAGGATCACATCAAAATAACCTCTCAATTTTTACTATAATTTTTCATGCTTGCAAATTGCCGAAACTATCAATTTTTTTGTCATGGCTATCATGTCAGTGATCTCAGCCTTGCTATAACCTATAAAAAAATAGAAGTCATAAGGCTAATAAAAATATGTATGCTCAAGCCCAGCCCCAGCCTATGCCAGTACAAACAAAGATTGCCATTATTGGTGCAGGTTTTGGCGGTTTGGCAATGGCTATACGTCTGCTACAAAGCAATATGCATGATTTTGTGATCCTGGAAAAAGCTGTTGATGCAGGCGGAACCTGGCGCGACAACCAATATCCCGGTGCTGCCTGCGACGTCCAGTCCCATATGTATTCCCTTTCTTTTGCACCCAAAAGCGACTGGTCAAAACGTTATGCTGAAGCACCTGAAATCTTTAAATATATACAAGATTTAATGACCGATTATGATTTAGAAAAGTACTGCCAGTTCAATTGTGAAGTTTTGGCTGCTCAATACAATGAACAAAGTTGCGACTGGAAACTTAGCCTGAATAATGAGCAGACTTTGATTGCTCAATTCGTGGTTTTTGCATCCGGCCCTTTACATGTGCCACATATCCCACATGTCAAGGGCATTGAAAAGTTTCAGGGTAAAGTTTTTCATTCCTCACAATGGGATCATCAATACGACTTGACAGGCAAAAATGTTGCTTCCATTGGCACAGGTGGCAGTGCAATTCAATACATTCCAGAAATTGCAGCTCAAGTTAAGCAACTTTATGTGTTGCAGCGTACTGCGGCTTGGGTCATTCCCAGAGATGAACGCCGCTATTTCAATATTGAAAAGAAATTATTCAAAAAACTAGACTGGTTCAGAAAGCTGCATCGGGCACGCCTATATTGGTCAAACGAATCTCGTGTGGTTCCCATAGTTCAACCTGCAGTGATGAAATACACCCAAAAACTGGCAGAAGCATTTATCAAGTTTCAGGTCAAAGACAAAAATCTGGTTCAAAAACTGACACCCGATTACATTATGGGATGCAAACGTATTTTAGTATCCAACAAGTACTACCCCGCTTTTAACCGAGGCAATGTTGAACTGGTGACCGAGGCTATTCAGGAATTAACCGAAAGCAGCATCATTACCAAGGATGGCAAAGCGCGCGAGATTGATTGCTTAATTTATGGAACCGGCTTTATTACCGATCCACGGATTTATTTAAAATCCTTTCGTTGTACTGGCGAACATGGGCAGGAACTTAAAGATACCTGGAAAGACGGTGCAGAAAGTTACTATGGCATCAGCACCAAAGGCTTTCCGAATTTATTTCAGTTGCTGGGACCCAATACTGTTTTGGCACACAACTCCGTGATCTTTATGATTGAATCTCAGGTCAATTATATTCTGCAAATGATTGAACTGCTCAAAAACACGCAGAGTCATGCCATTGTGGTCAAAGATCAGGCACAGGACCAGTTCAACCAGCGTGTACAAAAATGGCTGGATGGCACAGTCTGGCAATCGGGTTGTGTGAGCTGGTATCAACAAGATGGTGGCAAAAACTTCGCCCTGTGGCCAACCTATACCTGGAAATACTGGCTACAGACCAAGAAGCTTAATCCTGCTGATTTTCGTCTGCTAAATAAAACAGCTGGAAGTCGTGCAGCCTAAATCATTAAGGCTCATAATAGGCAGGTATTTATTCGCTGCTTAATTCTTTATGCAATCCTTTTGGTTGATTTTCCAGTTACTCATTTGTTTAGCACTCGGATTTGTTTTGGCAAAACGTTTACCTTCGTGGCTAGAACATCTTGCCTTTAGGACGCTGCCCTATTTTACTTATATTCTGTTGATTGCGATTGCCATGGAGTTTACGCAAACATTGCATACGATTGCTCAGCCTTGGCAAATTCTGAATTATGCTGCTGTTTTGGCCCTACTTACCAGCATCGGTGCATTCCTCTGCTGTTATGTGTTATTCAAGCTCTTGGGGTATCAACCCAGTCACGGCAAAGTATCCATAAACCTGGTCAGCAAATCCCTCATCAATATCAGCTATGCTTTTATTGCCCTGGGCTTCGGTTATGCACTGTCTGAATCTGTAACCAGCATGGGCTACACCTTACAGATCAGTACCTGGAATTTATTGCTGGTATTCATGTTCTTGATTGGCCTGGATCTCGCCTATTCCCCCTTAGACCACTCCTGGTTGAGCTGGAAAATTTTACTGGTACCGCTCGGCTGTATAGTCGGTTCACTACTGGGTGCTTTCGTTACAGCGACACTGATTCAGGACATCAGCTTAAAAGATCTCATCATGCTGTCCCAAGGTTATGGCTTTTATTCCATGACCGGCATTGTGGTCACTGAACTCAAAAATACCCATCTTGGCAGTATTGCACTGATGAATGACCTGTTCCGAGAAATTCTGGCGATTGTGTTGATGTATATGATTGGTTGGCGTTATCCACGTTCTGCAATTTCTTCTGCAGGTGCGACAGCAATGGATGTCACCTTGCCCATGGTCAAACAGGCCTGTGGCAATGATTTTATTCCACACGCCATGGTCAGCGGCTTTATTTTGTCAGTCTTGGCACCTGTAGTGGTGAGTATATTGGCGGCGATTTAATTTTTCATATTTATCCCTCATCTAAGTAATGCTAATCAGTTAAGGAGTTGAGAAATAAACTCTTTAATTTTTTAGTAATTCATGGCGGAGTCTTACCGTTTTAAATCAAATCCTTGCAGCTCATTTGTTACTTTGGTTTCGCCCTGAGAAGCATTGCTTCGTAAGACCAAAGGCATCTTGCGGAGCAATGCTCCTCACCGCAAAACTCATCAGCCACTATCAACTCGCAAATTTATCGCAGAAACAATCATTTTTATGTAGCCCCACCTCAAACAGTTGCGGATGACTTTTCCGCATATCAAATACAGTCATGAATTTAAAAAGAAAAAGCCAGTCAATTTCTTAACTGACTGGCATTACTCATCTAAGTCCTTTCGCAAGAGGAGAAGGCTTGTCCATTTTTATAATAGTGGGACGTTCTCTCTCCCATTGGGAGATGAGGAGCACTGCTCCGCAAGGGAGAGGGTGTAAAATTTACAAAGTTGCCAAAATATCTTTCAGCATTTGACGCGGATTTTCCGACTTGGTAATTGGACGACCAATCACTAAATGCGTAGAACCATCCAGCATAGCCTGTTTCGGCGTTACGATACGTTTTTGATCATCAGCCGCAGAACCTTCTGGACGAATTCCCGGGGTCACTAAAGCAAATTGCTGTCCCAAAGTTTCACGCAGCATTTTGGCTTCCTGAGCAGAACAGACCACGCCATCCAGGCCACTCTCCTGAGTGAGTTTTGCAAGACGTTTTACTTGCTCAAATGGCTCAACATCTAAACCAATATCT
Organism: Acinetobacter sp. G11; assembly: GCF_049808495.1. Classification (NCBI taxonomy): domain Bacteria; kingdom Pseudomonadati; phylum Pseudomonadota; class Gammaproteobacteria; order Moraxellales; family Moraxellaceae; genus Acinetobacter; species Acinetobacter sp. G11. The sequence goes on along the minus strand of NZ_JBNCAT010000002.1, from coordinate 51,445 downwards.
TTTAAATCTTCACGCCCCATTGAAGTCAGCACAGTCACTGCAATCAACTGGGTATTATAATTACCCGCTTTCAAGCGCTCTACACAGGTTTCCATCATCTTGCGACCACCAGATGCATGCACATTCACCATCCAAACACCTAAGTCTGCTGCAGCACATACCGCCTGAGCTGTAGTATTGGGAATATCATGAAACTTCAAGTCCAAGAAAACTTCAAAACCCTTGTCATGCAATGCTTTCACCACACTTGGGCCTTCATGCGTAAATAACTCTTTACCAACTTTCACCCGACATAATGCAGGGTCTAACTGCTCTGCAATCGTTAATGCGTCATATTGGCTTTTAGCATCCAGTGCAACAATGATACTCAAGAGACTTACCTTCGCTCAGACAAAAAAGAAAGCCTATTATAAAAGGTATTCCCAGCTTTAACAAAGTGATAAAAAATTAGTTAATCAAAATTATTGCTTTGAATTTTCATGATGAGATTAACGTATATAGATAAAAAAACACCCTGAAGCATTTACCTTAGGGTGTTTTAAAATTGATTCAATCTTTCGGTTTCAAGCTGGCGGCTAAAACCTAAAAATTATCGCCAACATACAGAATTACAAGGGATTAGACGAACGATCATTCGGATGAATGTCTAAAACTGTTTTTTCATGTCTGCTATGGGCTGCTGCCTCAGCTGCCGCCAACTGTGCAGCCTGTATTTGTTCTTTTCGAAGATGCTCAATGTCCTTACGTAGACGCTTAATTTCCCAATGATTTTGAAATACCCGGAAAATTTGAACCCCTAACAACAAACCCAATACCAAACCTAATGCCAAGGTTAATAACAGCAATAAACCTAAACGCATTGCAGGTACCTGCGTAAACAGCAGGTCTACCGAAAGTTCAGTACCGTTTTGTAGTACAAGTGCTAATGAATAGCCAAAAAGTACAATGAGTAATGCGACTAAAACGTAACGCATAAACACCCCATAAATTTTTTATTACTGTGCAGATTCGTTTACTGCATCACGCAATGCTTTACCAGGTTTAAAATGCGGAACCGCTTTTGCAGCTACTTCAACAGATCGACCTGTTTTAGGATTACGCCCCACACGTGGATCACGGTGATGCAAAGCGAAACTGCCAAAACCCCGAATTTCAATACGATTATCAGATGATAATGCAGCTATCATTTGATCAATCATAATCTTAACAGCTTCTTCAACTAAAGGCTCTGCTAAGTGTGGATTTTTTAGTGAAATTCGCTCTATTAAGTCAGACTTATTCAGTGCTTCCGTAGTCATCTGCGACCTCTTTAATTATCAAGCTACTTTGTAGATGAAACGATAATAACCTGTTTAAATACAAAACGGTAGCGTAATAAGTTAATACTACGCTACCGTTTACAGTATTTGTGTAAAAAGTATTAGTTAATTTACATTAACAATACATTTTCACCTCTACTTAGTTGCCCATTTGAGCTTTGATCAAATCACCAATAGTCTTAGGACCATTGTCTTGACCAGCTGCAGCTGTTTTCAAGTTAGCAACCGCTTCTTTTTCTTCAGCTTCGTCTTTCGCTTTGATAGACAAGTTGATAGAGCGAGATTTACGGTCTACATTGATGATTTTAGCTTCAACTTCTTGACCCACTTCAAGGAACTTAGTTGCATCTTCAACGCGGTCGCGGTTGATTTCAGATGCTTTAAGAGTCGCTTCAACTTCGTCTGCTAACTTAACAGTCGCGCCACGAGCGTCAACTGCAGTTACAGTACCTTTAACAAGCGCACCGCGTTCGTTAGCAGCCAAGAAATCGTTAAACGGATCGCTGTTCATTTGTTTGATACCAAGGCTGATACGGTTGCCTTCAGCATCTACAGACAGGATAACCGCTTCAACAGTGTCACCTTTCTTGTAACGACGGATCGCTTCTTCGCCTTGTTCGTTCCAAGAGATGTCAGACAAGTGAACTAGACCGTCGATACCACCTGGTAAACCGATGAAGATACCGAAGTCAGTGATTGACTTGATTGTACCTGAAACTTTTTCGCCTTTGTCGTGGTCTTTAGCAAACTCTTCCCATGGGTTAGCACGAGTTTGTTTGATACCCAAAGAAATACGACGACGTTCTTCGTCCACTTCAAGAACCATAACATCAACTTCGTCACCAATCTGAACAACTTTAGATGGGTGGATGTTTTTGTTAGTGTGGTCCATTTCTGAAACGTGTACTAAACCTTCAACGCCTTCAGCGATTTCAGCGAAGCAACCGTAGTCAGTCAGGTTAGTTACGCGTGCTTTAACGATAGAACCTTTAGGGTAACGGTTCATGATCGCTAACCATGGATCTTCGCCTAATTGTTTAAGGCCTAAAGATACGCGGTTACGTTCGCGGTCGAATTTAAGTACTTTAACAGTAACTTCTTGTCCAACTTCAACAACTTCTGAAGGGTGCTTGATGCGTTTCCAAGCCATGTCAGTGATGTGAAGAAGACCGTCGATACCACCAAGGTCAACGAACGCGCCGTAATCAGTAAGGTTCTTGATTGTACCTGTAACTGTTTGACCTTCTTCAAGCTGAGCAAGAAGAGCTTCACGGTCAGCTGAAGATTCAGCTTCCATAACAGCACGACGAGATACAACAACGTTGTTACGTTTAGCATCAAGTTTGATTACTTTGAATTCTAACTCTTTGCCTTCAAGGTGAGTTGTGTCACGGATAGGACGAGTGTCTACCAATGAACCTGGCAAGAACGCACGAACTGGACCGATGTCAACAGTGAAACCGCCTTTAACTTTACCAGAGATAACACCAGTAACGATTTCGCCGTCTTCAAAGATTTTTTCAAGTTTAGTCCAAGTTTCAGCACGTTTCGCTTTTTCACGTGATAAAACTGTTTGACCCATACCGTTGTCAAGAGCTTCAACAACAACGTCAACAGTATCGCCAACTTGAACTTCAAGTTCACGTTGGTCGTTTAAGAATTCAGCGCGGTCAACGATACCTTCTGATTTAAGGCCAGTGTCAACTGTTACCCAGTCAGAGTCGATGTTTACTACAACGCCTTGGATGACTGCACCCTTTTCAACGTTGAGGTTTAATTCGCTTTCTTCAAAGAGGGCTGCAAAAGATTCGGTCATGATATACCTGATAAAGTCAGCGGTCTTGGATCAGACAAGGCCGGTTTAATTAAGCTTCCACATAGTCCGTAATAAACTGATCAAGCTATGCTTTAGCTGAAAATTCTTTAATTGGCTAATTGCTGGTCAACAAAGGTGGTCATCAACTTGAATACTTCATCAATGCCCAATGTAGAACTATCGATAATATAAGCATCTGCTGCTGGCTTGAGTGGTGCGACGGTGCGCTCCATATCACGTTTGTCTCGAGCTTGTATATTAGCTAAAATGTCGTTTATTTTAACATCTAGCCCCATAGCCTGCAACTGCTTTACTCGTCGCTCCGCTCGGGATTCAGCCGATGCCGTCAGGTAAATCTTGGCTTGAGCTTCCGGAAAAATGGAGGTTGCCATATCCCTGCCATCGGCAACCAGTCCCGGAGCTTGTGCAAATGCACGTTGACGCTCCAATAGCGCTGCTCTAAGTTCTGGAACTACCGCAACTTTTGAAGCAAACTCTCCCACCCGTTCGGTACGGATGGTTTGAGTCACATCTTCACCATCAAGCTCAACTCGGGTACCCGATTCAGTCGTCATAAATTTTATGTCTAAATTTGTTGCAATTTTAACGCACTGCTCCAGTTCGGAATCCAGGCAATCAAGTAAATCCTGTTGATGTAATGACAGCCCGAGCAGACGATACAGAGCACCTGAATCAAGCAAATGAAATTGATAATGTGCTGCCAGTTTAGCCGCAAGTGTGCCTTTTCCAGAACCACTCGGCCCATCTATGGTAATAATTTGAACTGTCATTAATTTTCCACTTTACGCTATACAGTTTTAGCTAATTTTGAAAAACCTAGTTTAATCGCAGATTTAAGCTGTGCAAGGATTAATTTACTGATAAAAGGTGCACGTGCCTGCAATTCAATGGTATAGGTGACCAGGGTCTTATCGGCAGCTTTGGCTTCGAACTCGATAATGCCCAAATGGTGTTTCACCAAAGGATTCTTCACAATCTGGTATTCGATACGCTGGTTCGGTTCCAGCAGGGTAATCTGTTCTCGTAAAGGCTTGATGGGACCAAAACCCATACGACGCACCGAACCCACCCCATCCGGACGCTCAGGATCACTGGAATCTTTAACCCGTTCAACCTGAATTGGTGCAAAGGCTACATTGTAGGTCGCATGCTTGGATAACAGATCAAAAACCTGATCGACGGGTGCGTTAAATTCTTTTTTTACTTGAATAGAATTCATGACTTATCCTGATTTTTATTGACAATACTCATTGTCATTATAGTTTACATGATTTGAATTAATGATTTTGATCATTTAGAGATTTTTCTTGTAATTTCTGCAATCGCTTTTGCTCACGGCGCATCTTGAAAAAATTGCTGAGCTGCTGGGAGCACTGTTCCTGCATACAACCTGCCTCATACTCAAAAACATGATTGTAATACCCTGTTTCAAATAATCGACGCACGCTCATTAAGGAACCTGCTTTCGGTTCAGTTGCACCGAACACGACCTTGGAAACCCGTGCATGAATCAAAGCCCCAACACACATGGTACAAGGCTCCAAGGTCACATAAAGCACCGCATCTTCAGGTAATCGATAGTTATTCAGATTTGTACAGGCCTGGCGCAAGGCCTGAACTTCAGCATGGGCGGTCGGATCATTTAAAGAAATGGGTGCATTATGTCCTGCACCAATAATCCGGTTTTGACTGACGATTACCGCGCCCACAGGAATCTCCTGTTTTGAAGCGGCAATTGCAGCCTGCTCATAAGCAAACTGCATCCAGTATTCATCAGTCAGTTGTGTAACATCAGTCATAGGGTTAACTGATGATCCCGTAATGCTTCAACAGATCATTCCAGCTTTGAATATTGGTCACTGGCGGACAATCCGACAAGATGGTTTTTAAAGAGAAATCACTGCCTTTTACCCATTCCGGAGAGAGGTCTTTATCGACCAGACGCGCCCGCACACCCTCAACGAAATCAGGATGGCGAATCTTCCAGTTGGATATCTGCGTTTCAAGCTCAAAAACTTCATTCCAGGAATGAACGCGCTTGCCCCACTGCCAGAGCAGCCAGGTTAATGCCGCTGTAGTAGGCGAACCTTTTTGCAGATTTTCACTGGCTTGACGAAGCCAGTCACTGCGTGCATCACTGAGGCCAATAATAGATTCATAGTCATGTTCAAAGTTCACCCCGCGGCAAACACTATGAATGACATCGAGTGAATTTTGTAAGGGACCCGGACCCACTGGACGGTGCATACTGTTTAAAGTGTCATCAATGGCACGAAAATCCCCTGCCGGATAATGTCCCCAATCGATATTCAGCACTTTATCCAGCACATTGTCACGCTGCGCATCGCAAATATGGGTTGCCCAGCCAATTCCATAGGCACCGGCAGAGGTCATAATTGAACCGGTCAAACCGGTAAACAGGCCAATTGCTCCCCGGTCTGCCAGGAAGCGTGTCGCACCGACATCCGGATACAGGCCAATATTGATTTCAGGCATTGCCAAACGTGAATAAGGCGTCACCAGACGAAATGGTGCAGCCATAAACAGGCCCAGACCACCACCCATCACATAACCTTCACCCCACACCAGTACCGGCTTGGCATAGTTATGCAGCAATAAATCCAGTGCATATTCCTGTTCAAAGAATTTATTTGCCGTTGCAACTTCATCATTAATCACCAGCTGACGAAGTTTACGCACATCACCACCCGCACAGAAAGCCTTCGGGGTGGTTGAATCCAGCCAGATCGCTTTTACCGCATCATCATGGTGAAAATCTTGGAACACTTCCAAAAGTGCGGTAACGATAGATTCATCTAGAGCATGTAGAGATTTCGGCCGGTTCAGGCGAACAATGCGCCAGCCATTGATGGCTTCTTCTACAATGAGATCAGGATGATAATTTTTTAATTCAGGAGATTGTGTCATGCGTCCAGCTGCCAATTGATCGGCTCAATGCCATTTTGTTTCAGATAATTATTTGCTTTTGAAAATACTTTACAACCAAAAAAACCACCACGATTTGCTGACAGAGGAGAAGGATGTGCAGCTTTTAATACCAGGTGTTTATTTTGATCGATACGTTGTCCTTTACGTTGTGCATAGGCTCCCCAAAGGATAAATACAATATGCTCACACTGCTCATTTAAAGCATCAATCACATGATCGGTAAAGTCCTCCCATCCACGTTTTTGATGTGATGTCGGCTGTCCAGCCTCAACAGTCAATACCGCATTGAGCAATAACACACCTTGTTCAGCCCAACGGGTTAAATCGCCATGCTTGGGAACAGGAATCCCCAAGTCGGTGTTTAATTCATGAAAAATATTACGTAAAGATGGCGGTAATGCAACCCCTCTTTGCACAGAAAAACTTAATCCATGTGCCTGATTGGGCCCATGATATGGATCTTGCCCCAAAATAACGACTTTAACACGGTTGAAAGGTGTTGTATTTAAGGCATTAAAAATAAGGGAATTAGGGGGATATATAATTTTGTCTGCATGTTTCTCAGTCAGTAAAAACTGTTTTAAATCATCCATTTTCGCACTCAGCAAGAAATCGCTTAATGCATTTTTCCAACTTGCATCCAACTGGATTTTATCGAGTTTAGCTTGCTGTTGTTCCGTTAAAGACATACCTGCTTCCTAATTTTTTCGACCAGACCAAACTTTCTTATTGTCTTCAAATGTGTACTTGAAGATCGACGGTTGGATTTTGGAATTTCATGCCTTGTTGTAATTTTTCATACATTTTAGGATCTGCCCACTCCACTTGAACCTGTTCAGAAAACACAATCTGGTCAAGACTAAGCACACCCATTTGCGTATTTTCAATATCTTCGATAAAGCTTTGTGCATAACCGGTATCGGTTTCATGCACAATCACCGAATAAACCTCCACGTCGCCTTCCCCATTTTGGGTAATGGTCGAAGCCAGCACTTGCTGTGCCAGATAGAAAAAAATACGTGAAAACTGTTCTGCAGAGGGTGAAACAGGTAAAGATACCCAACGTGCACTAAATTTTTTGCACGCCTCAATATATTCAGCATCGTCATGCTGCCAGAAGCAGATTGCATGATCAAAACTGTCAAAGATATCCTTGATCACCCCTTTTAATAATCCGAAGTCATATACCATTTGACCATGATCAAGCCTGGACGCCTTGAGCAACAATTCAACTTTATAGCTATGACCATGAATTGAACGCTTACAGCGGTCCGATGTGCAATTTCGCACAATATGAGCATTTTCAAACTTAAATAACTTACGAATTAACATGTGCCCTGATGCAATCAAAAATCTGTGAATTAAATTTGATTATAAAGCAAAAGTGAAAGTTATAAAGCAAAAGTGAAATTCTGAACATTAATTTTACTGTTCAAGAGCATTGGAGAAATACATTAAGTTAAATAGAGGTGTTTCTCATTTTTCATTGTTTCTCGGGATCTGATTAGAATGGTGCCATGCTGCGAGATGCCACATACACCGCCTTATCCTTTCGCACCAGATCACTACTGAACTGGCGTTTACGTTCACCGAGCTGCACTTCAATTCTGGCTTTAAAATACGCAGATTTTACATCTAACAAATTGCCAGCCTCACTTCTCACCTCTGCACCAAGCTGTCTAAACGGTTCAATCTCCCAAAGCTCATTCACACTGGAAAAATACTCTAAATTGGCTTGGCGTTGTTGCAACAGCTGTTGCACCGTGTTGATATCCAGTTTGGGATCGAGACTGGCCAGCAGCATTGCCGGAGCAGTATTGATATTCACCTTGGTATCCGCATTTGGAGCAGCACTCACATAATCGGCAATTTGCAGATATTTTTTTCCTTCAAAGCCACGTACCAGTTTCAGTTCTTCTACACGATGAAATTTGCTGTTTGCCGGTAAATAGCCCTGTGGCAATCCCTGATAATAACTGGCTTCTGCACCCATCGAGCCTATGGTTTCGTTATCCGCATCTTGCCAGTCAATGACCGCTTCACTTAACTTTTCCGGCAATCCCACACGCAGCAGCAGTTTCTCAAACCAGGCTTTTGCCTGAGGATTGGGAGTACCATCCGCATTTACCAAGCTGTTTAAATTAAATTTGCCTGATTGATCTTCTAAAGTTCCCGCAATAAAACCATCCTCTACAGGAAAAGCCGGCATCGGTTTGGCCCAGTTTTCTTGCAAATAATCAATATTACCGGCATTTTCAGCATCATCGGCCAAAAGCTCTGAAAAAAAGGCTTCAGCACTTTTGGCATATAATAGTGACTGGTTTTGACGCATCAAATATGCCGTGTTTTCAGCTGTATTGGCCTGTCTTTTGGCAATGGTCGCAGCCAGGATGGTAGCCAATGCCACCATGACCAAAATCGTAATTAAAGCAACACCCTGTTGCGGCTTTATGTTCAATTGAGTCACACCTTAAGATGTAGATTTATTTGTATTGCTATTTGCATTGTTATTCAAAGTACTATTCTGCTGTTTTAAATAATCGGTGTTTAATAAACTGAAAATCCACTCATAGGCCACATCTTTGACGGTAAGTTTAATTTTAACGCCCTTCGGCAAGACCTGTTTTTGTGTGACATCGTTTAAATCCGCCTGACCCTCTGGCCACGCATTAAGCTCATTCGGATTTAATACCACAATTTCAAACTGGTCGACATCATTTAACAGCACACTGGACTCAGGCTGATCCCGACCTGTACTGTTTAAATTGCGATATTTCAGCCGGTACAGTTTCTTTTCATCGGCACGATATTGATATTCCACGCGCTCATCCGGCGAAATACCCTGCTGTAAAGGATCAGTCACACCGGTTTTGCTAAAATTAAATCGGCCATTTTGCAAAACCAAAGCAGGCTGAATATCGTTATTGAGGTTGGCATTCAGTGGCACAGCCTGAACGGTATCACGCAGAATCTGCTGATAGGCTTCCTGCAACTGACTCAATTGCATTTCGTGTTCAGCATTACGGTCTTTGACTTTGATCATATAATCAAAGACTTTCCAGCCTAATGCCGAAAGCACGCTAAAGATGGCAATCGCCACCAAAAGTTCAACCAAAGTGAAACCTTTGTTATTTTTTGCAGTCTGCTTTTTCATGCTTTGGCCTTCGGGTTAAAGAAAACCACATGTGTCACTCCTGATTCAACCTTGCCAGTTTCCGCATTTAACAAACTGACCTGTACTTCTATGCGTTGTACATTGGGACTGATGGTCGATTGTGCAGATTTGTCAATTTGCCAGGTTTCCCCTTGCTGGGTGACCTGTTTGGACTGGGTTCCCTGTAACCATTCCTGATTCACTTCCATCAGCGCCACTTCATTTAAGGCCACGAACTGTGCCTTGGTTCTTAAAATGGCATTCGAAGTCGCCTGGGTATATTGCATCGCCACTTTGGTAAAGGAAATTGCAGCAGTGGCGAAAATTGCCAGGGCCACCATCACTTCCAATAGCGTAAAGCCTGAGCGAGGATAAACGAAACAATGTTTCGTCCGAGCGCAAGATGACGAACCATGTTCGGAGTGCACATGATTAAGTCGAGTAATACTCGACCTGAGCGGTATTGCCTCGCAAGAAAGTTTGCAAGTTTTATCTAGTGAGCAGTGATGTTTTGAGTATCTAGCTTGCATTGATTTTACCCAGATGATCAATCTCGATTTCCTCACCAATCGGTCGCTGCTCAAAATAAAACTGAATCCGAACCGGTTTGGCTTCGCCATTACCCAGCCATAGCAGCTGTGGGGCATTCGAATTCAGCAAATCTTCATTATTGGCATTTTCATAAGCATGATCGAGTGAAGTAATGCTAAAAGAAACATGCTCCGGCAAAGCCCTTGGAGTAAATTCTGTATAATCTTGCCATTTTTTGTTTTCTTCAACAATTTGCGGAGCTACGGCTTGAATAGAAGGAACAATGTATTCAACCACTCCATAACGGAACGGTGATACATCAGTCGCACCGTGTACATCCAGGGCAAAAATGCGGGCCTGATCATTGGCTTCACGGTTAATCCTGCGTAAATCCATCATAAACACTTCCCGTGCCTGCATGGCTTTACGCTGGTCTACCCCGTTAATATTGGTCAGAATTAAAGAAGCCATGATTGCCATAATCACAATGACCACCATCAACTCAATTAGGGTAAAACCACGAATTGATAAGGGCTGGATTGGCTTCATGGCATACCTTTAAGCAAACTGTTCCGCAGAACTGACCTGTTTGGGCATTGCCAGTGCCTGATCGATATAGGCCACGCGCAATGTGTCACGCGACCCCAGATAACGCTGGTAAAAACTGGAATTCAGAATAGCCGCAGCACCATGGGTCAGGGCCCAAATGGAAGCCAAATAATCGCGTGTCGACATGCTGCTTTGAATGCTTTCCAGATAGCTTTCAGTCATACGGATAATAATCCGTAAACGCTGTTTTCTGACCTGATACAGTTCGCTAAATAGTAGATTGATCCCGATACCGGTCGTAGACAAGCGTTCTTCAATTTGATGGAACAGTACCGTGCGCTCAGGATGATGCAAATGATGCAGCATAAAGAAGGCCAGATGCTCTGGAAAAGCTTTCTCCGCGTCCTTAATCATCTCGAGCAACATGTGCTCATTACGGATAATGAGCAACATGTAGAGTTCATCCTTACTCTGGAAATGTTTATAGAGAGTTCCCTTCGCCAAATCGAGTTCTGCTGCCAACGCATCCAGTGTCATCCCTGATTCGCCATTTTCTAACAGCAGCTGCTCTGCAACCTGAAAAATTAACGCTTCTCTTGCTCGAAACTGAGCCTGACGATCCATCTTCACTCTGTAATTCTCTTCTGCGCTTATATCAATTTAATTTATTTACTTTAAATTAAGGAGGTTTTCAAAGTTCTGCATTGTAATGAAAGCAATTTCCTCAACGGACTTATCATATACATCACTTAAGGCTTTGGCTACATAAGGCACGTATTTTGGTTCATTAGATTTTCCTCTATATGGCATCGGTGCCAGATAAGGGCTGTCAGTTTCAATCAGCACCCGATCCAGCGGAACCTGCTTGGCCACATCGCGTAAATCTTGTGCATTTTTAAAAGAAACGATTCCGGAAAATGATACATAGTAACCACAATCCAGTACAGCTTTAGCGGTTTCCCAGTCTTCAGTAAAACAGTGCAAAATACCATGCGTGGATTTTTCAGCCCGGATGATATCCACAGTATCGTGTTTGGCAGCGCGGGTATGCACCACCACCGGTTTTTTCACCGCCTGAGAGGCATGGATATGACGGGCAAAACATTGTTTTTGTTCGGCAATAAAGTCGGTGCTATGGAAATAGTCCAGGCCAGTTTCACCAATCGCCCAGACTTTTTCAGGCTGTGCCAGTTCAATCAGATAATCTGTCGTGGCGCGTGCCATGACCGCAGGATCTTCACAAGGATGCACACCCACACTGTAACCTACATCAGCATGGCGTGAGGCAATTTTAGCCAGCTCGATATGATCGTCCAGATCAACCGAGATCGTCATGAATCTGGACACTCCCGCTTCACGCGCCTGCGCTAATGCCAGATCCAGATTGCCATCATAAGGCGTTAAATCCAGCATGGTTAAATGGCAGTGAGTATCTACAAACACGGCGATATCCTAAATCGTTTAAACAGCTACATAGTGTAACTAGTTCGACCTTCAGACTTAAGACCTGCCAGCAACTTTTCAGCTTCTGATTTGTAATAAACGCCTTTTTCTCCAGTCAATTGCATACCAAAGCCTTGTAACTTGATACCATTCTGTTTCTGGGACACCCAGATGACCTTACCGGTTAAAGGAATTTTCTGGGATTGCTCAGGCAAGGTTGCCAGCACAAAGACTTCTTCCCCCAGCTTGACCGGTTGTTTGGTCGGAATAAACAATCCACCACCAACAACATAAGGCATATAGCTGGCATATAAGGTATCTACATCTGGAATATTGGCATGAATAATACCGCCCATACGTGGTTGCATTGTTATTCCCCTTAAAAATATTTAAATGTTCATTAGTTTTATACACAATTGATCAAGCACTAAATTGCTTTGTACATTCTGCTCAATATATTGTTTGGCTTGCTGCAAATCCGAATAAACCGTAAATAAAAATTCCAAGGTATAGTGTTCGGATAATGCACTCAAATCCAGATCGGAATTTTTAACCTGCTGACTGAGCTTGACACAAATTAAATCGGACAACAAGTATTCAAACATTTGTGAAAATTCACTAAAACTCAGCGCCTTATTCCATTTGGTTGCAATCGCCATCGGCATATTTTTTTGCGTGACCAGTTTTTGCCAGTCCGTTAAAAATTCCTGCCGCTTATTTAACCACTCCGTTTCCGCCAATTGCATGGCTTGCAATGGCATCTGATTGGATAAATTCATCAACAGTTGTTTCTGGGTTTGACCTAAATCCGGTAAATGTTCGGTTAAATATGCATCCGCTTGAGTCACAGAAATACGGTCTAGCGCAAAATGCTGCAAACGGCTACGAATGGTCGCAGGAAGCTTTAGATAATGATCGGCCAGCAGGATGATTACCACCCGCTCACCCGGCTCTTCCAGGGTTTTCAGCAAGGCATTGGCAGAGGCGATATTTAAGGCTTCTGCCGGTTCAATCACGATCACGCGCCAGCCATCGACGGTTTGCTGCACAAAGGGCAATAAATCACGGATTTTTTCAATCTTGATTTTGGCATTCTGCTTTTTATTGTCTTCATCCGTGCTGATATGGACATAGTTGGGATGGGTATCGGACTTTAACCACAAACAGCTGCCGCATTCGCCACAAGGGGCATTGTTTTCATGACGATTGGCACATAGCACCCAAGCCAGAAAATATTGGGCAAAAGCTTCCTTGCCGCTGCCTTTTTTACCATAAAAAAGCAGGCCATGCCCCAGCTTGGGAAAGCGTCCGGTCAAGGTCTCCCAAACCGTTTGCTGCCATGGGTAAACTTGTGCCACAACATTATCTTGCATGGAGGTATTCACCTTATTCGAAGCAGGAAACGTCCATCTGATTCAAACGGTCCAGATCTGCTTGGGTATCTACACCCGGTGGCAAGTTGGCTTCTGCAACCGCAATCGCAATACGGTGACCATTTTCCAGTACACGTAATTGTTCCAGACTTTCCAGTTTTTCCAATACACCCATATCCCAGGACACATATTCTTGCAGCAAATTCACACGGTAAGCATATAGCCCCAAATGACGGTATGCCTGTTGATGTAATTGCTGAATTTCTTGTTTGACACCATCACGGTCATAAGGAATTGTGGCGCGGCTAAAATACAAAGCCTGGTTATATTTGGACATTACCACTTTCACAATGCTGTCGCGCTGAAACTCTTCCAGGCTATGAATCGGCTCACAAAGGGTCGACATGGAAGATTCAGGTTGCGATTCCAGTAATTGAGCCACCTGCTGCACCAATTGAGCCGGAAGCAGAGGTTCATCACCTTGTACATTGACGATAATGTCTTCGCTGTCCCAGCCTTTAATATGGGCAACTTCACTTAAACGGTCGGTGCCAGAGGGATGATCTGCACTGGTGATGACAACATCCACACCTTCTGCACGGCAAACTTCTGCAATACGCTCATCGTCGGTTGCAACACATAAATCATTAAAACCAGCCACTTTTTTCGCCTGGTCGACCACTCGTAGAATCATGGGACGACCATGAATTTCCAATAGCGGCTTGCCCGGCAAACGGGAACTTGCAAAACGTGCTGGAATAACAATATGTTTCATAAACAATGAACCTTAAGAGATTGGAATGCTAAGTTGCTGTAACTGTTGATGCAAGACATCATAGCATTGTGGTGAAAGTACTGCTTCAACAGGAACCACCCAGATTTCCCGTTTAAAATTTGGATTTTGCTTTAATAGGGGCAGCAGTTTTACTGCGTCTTTTTCCGTAGTAATAATGGGATTGTTATCTTCAAACTGCAGATCCGTAATTTCATAATCATAGTGGTCAGGAAATTCATGGCACTGAAACTGGTGAATCCCCATGGAATCCAGGGTGCTGTAAAAACGCTGTGGAAAACCGATACCCACGACAGCATAAAAATTATCCGCCGGATTAAAAGATCTTTCATCTTCCGCATCATTCAGCAAATAAGGCGCAGCGACTTCTAAATGCATATTCAGTTCGGAATTGGGCTGAGTGGCATGCTCAATGACCGTCGCTGTTGTTAAGCGGCTTGGCGGTTCGCGCAAATATCCTTCAGGCAATAACTTTTGATTACCCAAACCACGATTCTGATCCAGCACAATCCACTCAATCTGACGTGCCAAAGCCCAGTGCTGCAAACCGTCATCACTGATAATTAAATCCAGCTCATGTTTAGACAACAGATATTCAATACTACGCTGCCGGTTTGAACCTACCACCATGGGTACACCAGTTGACTGCACAATCAGGCAAGGTTCATCACCAACAACCTCGGGGAGCGATTCCAAATCCACATAGGCGGGAAAAGGTCCTTTTCCACCGTAACCGCGACTGATGACACCGACACGGACATTTTGACTTTGTAGATAATTGACCAACTGAATCAGCAGCGGCGTTTTACCGCTGCCACCAACGGTAATATTGCCAATCACCATCACCGGAACTGGAGATTGATAGCTGGCCTTAACGCCACATTGGTAAAGCTTTTTGTTGAGTAAAAATCCACCACGATAAATCCATGACAAAGGTCTAAGCACAATCAACCACTTGGCCTGTCTATTCCAAGCATCTTGAATAAATTGTGCAAATGACATAAATCAATGTTCCTCGAAATTACGCTGATGCAATTGATAGTAAGCCCCATGTTCGGCAATCAATTCTGCATGCGTACCCTGCTCGACAATTTTACCGTGATCCATCACCACAATGCGATCCGCATTTTCAATGGTGGATAAACGATGGGCAATCACAATGGTTGTTCGGTCTTGCATGGCTGCATCAAATGCTTTCTGGATAAAATATTCAGATTCATTATCCAGCGCACTGGTGGCTTCATCCAGAATCAGGATCGGTGCATTTTTCAAAATGGCACGTGCAATGGCAATACGCTGACGCTGTCCACCCGAAAGGTTCAAGCCTTGTGCACCCAGTTGCGTGTCATAACCTTGTGGCAAGCTCATGATAAAGTCATGTGCATAAGCAGCTTTTGCGGCCGCAATGATTTCTGCATCGGTCGCATTTTCAAGCTGGCCGTAGGCAATATTTTCACGTACAGTGCGGTTAAACAATACCACCTGCTGGTTCACCATGGCAATTTGTGTACGCAAGCTATGCAGGTCTATATCTTGAATATTCTGCTGGTCCAGATAAATATGGCCAGAACTCAATTCCTGAAAACGCACCAGCAAATTGACCAGAGAACTTTTGCCCGCGCCTGAACGACCGACCAATGCAATGGTTTCGCCCGCCTTGACATTCAGGTTGAAATCCTGAATCGCGTGATGCCCATCTGCATAAATCAGGTTGGCATTCTCAAACTGAATATTACCTTTAAGCACTGGCGTTAAAGCGCCTGCATTTTGCTCTTCAGGCAAATCCAGCAATTCAAAAACGGAATGTGCAGCAGCCATACCACGTTGCAGCTTTTCATTGATATCCGTCAATGCCTTGATCGGTTTGCTTAACATACCAGCTGCTGTAATGTAGGCAACGAATTCACCTGCACTGGTATCCCGCAAAATTTCCGGTCGTAAGGCAATCCAGATGATAATTGCCATGGCAATGGACATAATGAACTGCACAACCGGACTATTCAGTTGCTGTACCACCACCATTTTCAAACCGCGTCTTAAGTTTTCCAGCGAGTTTTCACGAAAACGCGTTTGTTCATATTCCTGCCCGCCAAAACCCTTAACAATTAAATTCCCATTCACCGTTTCCTGCACCACATGGTTAACATCCCCCATGGTGTCCTGAACTTGCAGGGATAGTTTACGCATACGTTTTGATGCTTTGCGAACCAGCAACCCCATCAGTGGAGCAAAAATCAGAATAATCAGGGTAAGTCGCCAATTGCTATATAACAGATAGCCTAACAAACCAATCGTAATCAGACCTTGCTGGACAAGGGTTTTTAGAGATTCAGATGAAGCAGCCGTTAATTGCTCCACGTTATACATGATTTTAGCGGTAATATGTCCGCTGGTATTATCCAGATAATATTGCGATGGAAGTTTAAGTAATTTTCCAAAAACTTCCTGACGGATATTAAACACCAGATTACGTGAGATGACTGCGGTATAATAGCCTCCAATAAAGGAACCTAGACCGCGAAAAAACATCAATAAAATAACCAGAAAAGGAAATATAGAAGTAAAGTTCTGGTCTCTGTGCTGGATGGCGGTAATGATTTTTTCCAGTAATTTCGCAATGGAAACCTCAGTCGCTGCACTAATTGCAAAACCGATAAAAACCAGTATTGCCACACCCCAAAAAGGTTTCAAATATCCTAAAAGACGCAGATAGACCTTAAAATCTTGCTTCACTCATAACCCCTAGACGGAACTTTGGTACTAATATTGACGTTCACAAAACCTAACTGTCCTGCTACATCCATCACACGAATGACATCCTGATGCGTTGCCTTGGCATCCGCAGCAATAACAAACATTAAATCACGCCGGTCATTGGAAATCTGTTTAATTGCGGTACTTAAGTCGACCACTTCCTTACTGGCAATTGATTGTCCATTAATAGAATAGTGTCCAGAAGCATCTACCACCACTTCAATTTTATGATCATACTGCTTGGGAGGCACCCCTTGCGCATCCGGCAAGGTTAAATTCATGCGGCTAAACTGGTTGAATGTGGTGGATAGCAGTAGAAAAACCAGGATAAATAGCAAACAGTCAATCATAGGTGTCAGGTTAATGTGAATATCTTCAACTTGTGTGCGTTTGAATTTCATGTTTCACCACCTTAACCTGCTTTTCTAATATCTTGTTCTTCATCTGTAGAATTTTGATAGAAAAGTGCTGCATGAAACAAGGTCGATTGCTGTTCAAGCTCTGCAATATATTCTTGTACCAAACGCTGAAAATAGCGATAGGCAAACAGTGCCGGAATGGCAATAAACATCCCTGCTGCCGTTGTGATCAACGCTTTTGAAATACCCGGAATCATTAAAGTAGGATTGCTATTGGTGCCTAAATCAATCACCAGAAAGGATTCGATAATGCCCAGAACCGTACCCAACAAACCCAAAAGTGGTGCTACCGCACTCAACGTTCCCAAGAAGTTGATGTTTTTTTCCAGATAACCAATTTCTTGCGATGCGGTCGTTTCCATCTGTGCACGGGCAAATTGCTGATTTTGACTTTTACTTTGGTAACCCGCCATAAAAATTCGACCTAAAGTACTCGCTTGTAAGGCTTGATCCTGCTGTAACTGCTGCATGACCGCATCAGTATTTTGCGCAGAGTTTAGTAACAATACCTTAGGCAGAATCATTGATTTTTTTAAGCGAATAAAGCGTTCAATCGTGATTGCAACGGTAAAAATTGAACATAAAACAAGGGGAAGCATCAGCCACCCACCCGCCTTAACTAATTCCCACATATGTTTTCCCCAATAAAAATTTTAAAAAATTATTCTGCAAAGCAGATATTTAAAATACCGTCCAATTCATCAAGTGAATGGTATTGAATAACAAGTTTTCCCTTGCCTTGTTTATTATGATCAATCTTCACATCTGCACTGAAACGCTCTGCCAAACGCTGCGTCAGTTGCTGAATATCGGGTGCAATTTCAGCTTTCGGTTTTTCTTGTTTTGGCGTATTAAAGTCGCGTACCAGTTGTTCGGTTTGACGTACAGATAAACTTTTTTCAATCACATGTTCTGCAACTTTAAGCTGGTCCTTGGCTTTCAAGGTCAGGATGGCACGTGCATGCCCCATATCCAGCAAACCTTGCTGCATGAAATCTTTTACCGATTCAGCCAATGTGAGTAACCGTAACAGGTTGCTGACTGTGGTACGCGCCTTACCGACAGTATCGGCAATTTCCTGATGGCTCAAACCGAATTCTTCATGGAAACGCTGGAGTGCCATCGCCTGATCGATCGGGTTTAAATCCTGACGCTGAATGTTTTCAATCAATGCCAGGGCGATGGCAACCTGATCATTCAAGTCACGAACAATTGCAGGAACTTCAGTTAAACCCGCCAGTTGTGCAGCACGCCAGCGACGCTCACCGGCAATAATTTCATAGGGATGCTTTTCATCATCAATTGGACGAATCACAATCGGCTGCATGACCCCATGCTTTTCAATTGATGCTGCCAGCTCCTGAAGATCTTGCTCATGAATAAAACGACGCGGCTGATATTCACCGCGTTTTAATAAATGGACATCAATCTGTTTCAGCTGACCATGATCTAACGCTTGAGCTTCCATTTGTAATTTTTCTTTCTGGATTGAGCCAAGCAAGGCATCCAGACCACGACCTTTAGCTAGTCCGCGTTTTTTTGTGGTCATGCGTTACTTCCTTTTTTTACTTTACTTTTCTTTAACATCTCAGCTGCCAGATTCAGGTAAGCAACTGCACCCTTGGAGTTTTTTTCAAAATAGATAATCGGCAAGCCATGTGCCGGTGCTTCAGCCAAACGTACATTACGCGGAATCACCGTATCATAGAGCTTTTTGCCAAAATACTGTTCCAGTTCTTCCGACACATCACGGGTTAATGCATTACGTGCATCGTACATGGTGCGCAGCACACCCACGATTTCAAGATCAGGATTCAAAGCCTGCTGAATGCGGTCAATGGTTTGGGTTAAATCGGCCAGACCTTCCAGGGCATAGTATTCACACTGCATCGGAATCATGACACCCTGCACGGCGGCCAAGGCATTCACCGTAATCAGACTCAGGCTTGGCGCACAGTCAACAATAATATAGTCAAAAGAAGATTCAATTTCTTGCAATGCGTCACGCAAAATATATTCGCGGCCATCCTGCTCGGCAATGGCAAGTTCAACACCCGCCAAATCGCGGTTAGCCCCGAGAACTTTATAACCGACTTCCGCTTTGGTAATTGCCGTTTCAATCGGGACTTCACCCAATAAAACATCAGTAACCGAATACAAAAGATCATTTTTCTGGATTCCAGACCCCATCGTGGCGTTGCCTTGCGAATCCATATCCACAAGTAAAACGCGCTTTTTTAAAACAGCTAACGATGCTGCCAAATTTACTGCGGTTGTGGTTTTACCTACGCCACCTTTTTGGTTCGCAATCGCAATAATTTGTGCCATGGTGACCCCAATCCTTCGAAAAAATTAAATATGTTTCAATAAAAGCAAATGACGTTGTTCATCTAAACGCGGAACTTTAAGTTCAATAATCTCAAAACTGAATTCATTTTTTAAAGCCTCTACTTCATCCTCAGGGATTAATCCTTTCATCGATGCAATAATACTGTGCGCATGCATAAAAGGTTTAGAAGCGGCAACAAAATCGGTTAAAGAGGCGAATGCCCGACTGGTAATGACATCGAACTGACCCAGTTCCTGAATGCTTTCTTCATTTTCGACACGCGTCTGTACAGCTACCACATTTTTTAGTTTTAAATCGGCAATAAACTGTTTCAGGAAACGGATTTTTTTACCGTTCGAATCGAGCAATACACACTGACGTTCAGGCTGGCATAATGCAATGATCATGCCTGGCATACCGCCACCCGTCCCGATATCCAGCAAACGGCCCTGAGGCAAATCTTTCAAAATACTCAAGCTATCCAGCAGATGCTTCACCAGCATCTCTTTGGGATCACGAATCGCGGTCAAGTTATATGCTTTATTCCACAGTACCAAAGCATCCTGGTATTTGAGTAATAAATTTAAAGCCTCATCGCTAAGCTCCAAACCCAAAGCTTGACTACCCTGCTTAAGTTCTTTGAAAAACTGATGCATATACAAATAACGTCTCGAAAAGTTAATGGAAGTATACCGATTTATACAACAAGTCACAGTAGCTTGTGCTTAGTGAATATGCACTTAATCGTACAAGCCTTGCTTAATTTGTTGATCCAGTACATTTAATCGCTCAGGAGTGCCAACATCGACCCAAACGCCCTGCATTTTGGATGCAGAAATTTGTTGCTCAAGCATCGCTTGCTTTAATAAAGGTGCCAGTGGTCGCTTGCCATTCTCCAAACCCGCAAACATCCCGGGCTGAATCACCGCAACGCCACTATAAGTCAGTGCTTCACCTGGCTGGTTTTGGTCAAAAGTATATGCGCGACCATTGGCCAGGGTAAAGTCACCATTTGGATGTTGAGCCGGATTCTCAACCAGAACCAGATGGGCGAGATCATTTTCCAGCTTCACATCCAGTAAAGTTGAAAAATCCATGGTGCTCCAGACATCGCCATTCACCAGAATAAAAGGCTCTTGTCCCAAAAGCGGTAAGGCATTAATAATGCCACCCGCTGTTTCCAGGCCTTCGCCTTCATGTGACCACAAGATATTGACGCCAAATTGAGAGCCATCTCCCAATGCCTGGGCAAGCTTTTCACCCAGCCATGCCGTATTAATCACAATTTCCTTTATGCCAATGTTTTGCAGTTTTTCAATATGCCAAACAATCAGAGGCTTTCCACCCACTTCCAGCAAGGGTTTTGGCGTATGCAAAGTCAGTGGACGCATGCGGTTACCCAAGCCCGCAGCAAGAATCATGGCTTTCATTTATGCAGCAACCTCATAGCAACCATATTTGGCTTCAAATTTCGGCATTACCTTCGCTTGAATAAACTGCATAAAAGGTTGCAGTTCTGCATAAGGCTTGCTTTCTTCGAGTAAATACCACATGACACGCGGTAAATCCTTGAGATAACCCGATTTGCCATCGCGTTCAAATAAGCGCACAAAAATGCCCAAAATTTTAATATGGCGTTGAATAGCCATCATGTCAGCATCTTTTTTAAACTGTTCGAAATCACGGTCCTGCTTTGCCGATTCAGGTAACAGGTCATAGAAAGTTTTAAACCATGTATAAACACGGTCCGCATTCCACTGTACATAAGCATCGCGGGTAATTGAAATCAGGTCGTAGGTATCTGCGCCAATGACGGCATCCTGAAAGTCAATCACACCCAGATTGGTTTCGCCTTCAATTTTCATCAGGTTGCGGCTGTGAAAGTCGCGATGCACAATCACTTGCGGCTGCGCCAAGGCAGCGTTGGCTAAAATGGCAAAAGTGCGTTTAATTAAAGCACTCTCCTCATCTGTCGGTTGAATGTGCAGTGAAGGCAACATCCAGTCCGTCAGCAGTTGCATTTCTGAAATCAGTTTTTCATAGGAGTAATCTGGAAAATGATGTGTTCCATCAATCGCCTGTAATTGAATCAGCTGTTTAAAACTTTGCTCATAATAATGGTCTACAGTTTGCTCATTCAGCAAGGTCGAAAGCAGGACATCACCAAAATCTTCCAGCAGCAAGAAGCCCAATTCCTGGTCTTTGGCAACAATATGCGGTACACGCACACCATTGTTATCAAAAAATTCATCGATCGTCACAAAAGGCCCACAATCTTCTTTTTCTGGTGGTGCATCCATGAGCATAAATGTTTTATTATTCAATTTGATTCGTGCATAACGACGGAAGCTTGCATCGCCTGCCAAAAAATGAGTCTCAAATTGATCTGAACCAAGTACAGATGTAATCCATGTTTGTATCAATTGTTCACGTTGTGTATTCATTTGCGATAAATTCTAATACAGGCTGAGTTTTTAAAGTGCTAAGTGTAGCCACTTATCAACTTTTTCTCTATGATGCGAGAATAATTAATTGCGATTAAGCATACTTGGTTAATGAAACAAATGAAGCATCAGTTTAAATTTAATCCTTTAGCGACTGCTATTTTAACCCTTTTATGTGGCAGCTCGATCTCAAGCTATGCTGAATCCACAATTCCGGCTTCGACTGTCGACAACCAAAAAATGAAAGACAGTATTCAGGAGTCGTATCCTGGACAACAATTTTTTGAACAATATTATGTAGACAAATCCTCCCCGGAAGCCCAGCAGCGTCAAGGACAGCATTTAAGCTCTGCTTATTGTAAAGGTGCCTGGATTACGCCGATCAGCCCGGAGACCAAAGCTGTAGATCCAAACAATGCCACATCTACAGTAACTGCAGATTATGGCCATTATGACCCGAATGGCGACTCCGTTCTTGAAGGCAATGTATTAATTGACCAGCAAGGCCGCCAGATTCGCGCCGATAAAATTACCATTGACCAGACCCAAACTTATGCCAATGCACAAGGCCGTGTGCAAATGGCACAAGCCGGCTTATTGGCACAAAGTGACCAGATCAATTACAACTTAAAGACCCAGCAAGGCGATTTAAATAACAGCTACTACATTTCTGAAGAGCAGCATGCGCATGGCATGGCAGAAAAAATTGCCCGCACATCAGAAAATGTGGTGGTGATGAATAATGCCACATATACCACCTGCCCCCCCGATGAAAAGCCAGGCTGGAAAATTCAGGCGGATAAAATCACCTTAAACAAGGAAACAGGACGCGGTGAAACACGCGGAACCAAACTGTATGTCAAAGAAGTTCCGGTACTCGCGGTACCTTATTTCAACTTCCCGATTGATGACCGCCGTACCACAGGTATTTTAAATCCAAATTTCGGTTTTTCTAACGATGGTGGCGTAGAGCTTGCTGTTCCTGTTTATTTAAACCTGGCACCGAATTACGATGCAACCGTTACACCACGCTACATCGGTAATCGCGGTGCAATGCTTGAAGGCGAATTCCGCTATTTAACGGAAAATTACGGCTCCGGTATGGTTTGGGGCGGCTACTTGGCTTCAGACAGTGAATATAACGACCAAGACCGTAAAGCTTTACAATTTTTACACAACTGGCAAATCAACAACCAGTTTTCCACCAATGTTGAATATAACTATGTTTCAGATAAAGACTATTTTGCCGATTTAAACAATAATCCAAATTCTAAAACCACTTTAAACTTGCGCCGTGCCTGGGAACTGAACTACGGCAACGGTATCCCTGGCCTTCGAGCCCAGTTAAAAGTAGAAGATTTCCAGACTGTAGATAAGTCGGTTTCCGATCAGGATCGTCCTTATGCACGTTTGCCGCAATTTTTACTCAACTATACAGCGGGTGACCCACAAGGTTTACAATTTGAATTTGACCATGATACGGCTTATTTCAAAAAAGATATCAATGCTTCCAGTTTAACCAACAATAACTCTTACGAACCGAGCGGCACGCGAATTTACAATGATTTTTCGGTACGTTACAACTATCGCAATCCCTGGTCGTTTGTCATTCCTGAAGTATCGCTACGTAATGTAAATACGTTCTATGATAAAGACACGCAACAAGTTATTAACCAACAAAGCCAGACCAGCTCTTCAAGTGAAAATCAATCGGTTACCATCCCTGAATTCACTTTAGATACCGGTTTAATCTTTGAAAAAGAAGGCAAGTATCTACAAACCCTGACTCCTCGTGCCTTCTACGCATATGCGCCCTATAAAAATCAGGATGGGCATCCAAACTTCGACTCGGCGCCTGCATCCATCAATTACGATCAGCTCTTTAACTCTCGTCGTTTCTATGGACATGACCGTTTAGAAGATAATAATTTCCTGTCTTTAGGACTAAGTTATAGTCTATTTGATGAAGTCGGTCTGGAACGCCTAAAAACCAGTGTCGGTCAAAGCTTCTTTTTTGAAGATCGTCGGGTAACGCTAGAAAATGAAACCGATCAGTTTGATACTGAGCGCCGTACCGGTCCAATTTTAAGCGTATCCAGCCAACTGTCGCAAAATTTCACCTTGGGTGCAAATTCTGCATGGATGTCGAATGGTGATAATGCCCAGCGTGATTTGCAGCTGTATTACACCGGCAATCAGGGTAACCTTTATAACCTGGGTTATTTCTACCGCAAAGACATTCCAAACCGCCAAGACCAGTATGACCAGGTTGTTGCATCATTCATTCAACCTGTAGCCAATAACTGGCGTATTTTAGGTCATGCCCAATATGATCTGGACAACAATGTCGCTCGCGAGTATTTACTCGGCGTAAATTATGAGTCATGTTGCTGGGGCATTTCGGTGTATGGCCGTTCTTACTATAATGACCTGGACAACGTGAATGATGAAGGTGTTTCACCAAAACGTGCCATTATGGCTGAAATTAGCCTCAAAGGTTTAGGCGGTTTCAACAACAAGCTTTCATCTTTACTCGAAAGCCGTATTCTAGGTTTCAATAATATTAATCAATCTTGGACACAACGTTAATGAAGACAATACAGTTAAAACATTTTTTTAAAGCGACTGCGCTTGCTTTAGCCTTATCTTCATCAATGACTACATTTGCTCAACCCTCAGATGAAGTGGTTGCCCTGGTAGATAACAGTGTCATTTTAAAAAGTGATTTAGAACAAGGCATCGCCGAACTCAAACATCAGCTACAAACGCAAAAAAAACAGCTGCCACCAGAACAGTATTTACAGCAGCAGGCATTGGACCAGTTCATTATTCGTCAAGCGCAACTTGAACAGGTTAAACGCTACAATATCAAACCGAATGAAAAAGAACTGAATGAAGCTGTGCTTAAGGTTGCAGGCCAATCTGGCACCAAGACTTTAGAAGCATTCCAGCAAAAGCTTGACGGTATTGCTCCTGGGACTTATGAATCCCTGCGCAATCGCATTGCAGAAGATTTGGCAATTAATCGCCTGCGTCAGCAAATTGTGATGTCCCGAATCAAAATTAGTGATCAGGATGTAGAAAACTTTTTGAAAACGCCACAAGGTCAAGCAGCTTTAGGCAGCCAGGCACATGTGATTCATATCCGTGTATCGGGTAATGACCAGGCAGCATTAGAAAAAACGGCAAAACTTGTCAAAGCTGAACTGAATAACAGCAATGATGTTAAAGCGATTGACCAAAAGTTCACCACCAAGACCGTTAAGGTCGAAGGTGCAGATATGGGCTTTAGAAACCTGTCTGACATCCCGGCTGAACTGGCTGCCCGCGTAAGCACGCTGCAGGAAGGTCAAACGACCGACCTGATTCCGGTACGTGACGGCATTCATGTTTTAAAATTGATTGAACGCAAAGGCGGCGAGCAAAAAGCGATCGTATCGCAATATCAGGTACGTCACATTCTGATTCAGCCTTCTGAAGTGGTAAGCCCTGAAAATGCCAAACAACAAATCGACAGCATTTACAACCGTTTAAAAGCGGGTGAAGATTTTGCCGTATTGGCCTCTACTTTTTCCAACGATCCCGGTTCTGCACGCGATGGCGGCAGCTTAGGCTGGGTGAACCCGGGTGTCATGGTGCCTGAATTTGAAGCACAAATGAAAAACACCCCTGTCGGTCAGACCAGTCAACCGTTCCAGACTCAATTTGGCTGGCACATTCTGCAAGTGACTGATACACGCCAACAAGATATGACGCGCGAATATCAGCAACGTATGGCACGTCAAATTCTGGGTGAACGTCAATTTGATGCTGAACTGGATAGCTGGTTACGTGAAATTCGCAGCAATGCCTTTGTAGAAATCAAAGATCCAAATCTGGACCGTAAAAAAAATAAATAATCCTTAGATGATTTGAGTTAAAAAACCAGTTGCCTAAACAACTGGTTTTTTATTATGGACAAGAAAATACATTATATCTATTCGCTTGTGCTCAAATAAAAAAGCCTCTCATAAAGAGAGGCTTTTAAGCATTAACAATTAACGATTATTTTCGTCGTCTTGAGAATCTTCAAATTTTGTTTCGCTTTCAAAACCCGGGTTTGATTGACCACCGAAGCCACCTTGACCACCGAAGCCACCTTGGCTACCAAAACCGCCTTGACCACCGAAGCCGCCTTGGCTACCAAAACCGCCTTGACCACCGAAGCCGCCTTGACCACCGAAGCCGCCTTGGCTACCAAAACCGCCTTGACCACCGAAGCCACCTTGACCACCGAAGCCACCTTGAGGCTGACCGCCACCAAAACCGCCAGCACCTTGAGCACCAGCAGGAGCACCGGCAGGACGTGGATTACGTGCAGGAACAACTGTAGAAATCGCATGTTTGTAAACCATTTGGCTTACAGTATTTTTTAACAAAACAACATATTGGTCAAATGATTCAATATGACCTTGTAACTTAATACCATTTACAAGGAAGATAGAAACAGGAATACGTTCCTTACGGAGAGAATTTAAGAACGGATCTTGTAAAGTTTGACCTTTAGACATGTTATAACTCCAAAAAATTAAAAATCAGCGCAAAAAACTATCTTTATTTCTCAATAAAAATTATAAAAAAGATAGTTACTAAATTTTGCTTTATCCGTAACACTTTCGCAAGTCTTCTTGAGCCTGCTGGACCGTCAAATATGTTTTAAAATTATGCGATTCTTGCAAAGATCTTAACCAAGTATATTGACGTTTTGCCAGTTGTCGTGTTGCAAATAAAGACTTATCCTCCATTTCCCGTCGTTTTTCGACACTTAGATCACTTTTTTGTATAAATTCTAGAGCTTGTCGATAACCAACTGAGCGCATGGATGGTAAATTATCATTTAAATCGTATTTTTCAATCAAACCTTCTACTTCATGTAAAAATCCAATATCCCACATAGTTTTTAAACGTTGTTCGATACGCTTGTGTAATTCTACACGATCAGGCAATAAAGCATGATTATGAAATGTGTAGCGATATGGTATATTTTTGGGTTGTTCAGCTTGTAGTTTTGTAATTGGCTGTCCGGTCAGTCTAAATACTTCCAAGGCACGAATAATGCGTTGCTTATCACTGACCTTAAATTTCTGCCCTGCCAAAGCGTCAACCTTACATAATTCCTGATAGACCGACTCCCAGCCTTCACGCTCCGCTTTGGCCTCAATTTCAGCCCGTACGGCGTAATCCGCACTCGGTAAATTACTCGACAATCCTTCCAATAAAGCCTTGAAATACAGCATGGTACCACCAACTAAAATCGGGGTTTTACCGCGTGCATGGATATCATCAATTAACCCGCAGGCATCTTCGACAAACTGGGCTGCTGAATAGACTTCCAAAGGGGTAATAATATCGATGAGATGATGCGGATAACGTGCCTGCTCCTCCTTCGTCGGCTTCGCGGTACCAATGTCCATGTCCTGATAAACCAGCGCAGAGTCGACGGAGATCAGCTCGAAATGACCCTGCTCATAAAGTTCACATGCCAAAGCGGTTTTACCACTTGCAGTTGGTCCCATTAAATTGATGACCGGCAATTGATTCGACATGTACAACTACTCTCCTCGAGCAAAAAGTTTATCTAATTGTGAAAGTGGAAATGCACGCCAGGTGGGGCGTCCATGGTTACACTGACTGGCAAATTCGGTTTGTTCCATCTGGCGCAGTAAAGCATTCATTTCAGAAAGACTTAAAATACGATGCGCACGTACTGCTCCATGACAGGCCATACCTGCTAGAATCTGGTCACGCTTTTGCAACAATCCCTGTGCTTCATCATTGGGATCGAGATCATTCAGCAATTCAGGGACTAAAGCCGCGAAATCGGCCTTGTGCAAAATAGCGGGAACACCACGCACAATCACCTGTTCATCGCCATATTGGTCAATTTCCAGACCCAGTCGTGCCAACTGGCTTTTTAACTCATCCACCCGCATCGCCTGCATACGACTGATGCTGATCACTTTAGGAATCAGCAGTTGTTGTGATGTCCAGAATTCAGGCTTATCCCATGCGGCTTTCATTTGCTGCAATACAATGCGTTCATGCGCTGCATGCATATCGACAATAATCAGACCTTCGCTGTTTTGCGCCAGAATATAAATACCATGTAACTGTGCAATGGCGATACCCAGCGGATGTTCATCTACGTAGGTCGATTGCGGCTTTTCAATATGATGACTATCACTTAGGCTATTGATTTGAGAAGATGGAATATCCATTTCTTCGCGTAACGGTGCCAGATAGCTTTTTAAGGCATTATTCAGCTGTTGTGAACCTGCATAGCTATTTGCGACATGAGATGAAGCATAATGCACCGTTTGCGGACTGCTGGCATTAAAATCACTCAGCACATCGGTAGAAATTTGCGCTTCCGGTTGTGGCGTATACGCATCTACCGCCTTATGCAGTTGAAACTGTTCCTGATAACGCGGCTGAGGTTGTAGCGAAGCCAACTGATCTGCTTCATCTCTTTTCATTGCCGAAGCCAGTTCAGCTGTGGCCGTTTGAAATTGAGACAACTTTTCTTTAGCAAAATGACGTACAAACTCATGTACTTCACGCTGATTTAAAAAGCGGATTTCATGTTTGGTGGGATGCACATTGACATCGATATTTTCAGGATCGACTTCCAAAAACAGCAAATAGGCTGGATGCTGATGACCGTGCAGAATGCCATCATAAGCCATACGCAAGGCATGCGAGATGGTCTTGTCTTTGACAATCCGGCCATTCACATACACATATTGCAAATCGGCCTGCGCACGCGCATCTGAGGGATGTCCCAACCAGCCGGACAAGCGCATATTGATACTGTCGGCATCAATCCAGTACGCATTTTCGGTAAATTGTCGGCCCAAGAGCTGCTGCACACGCTGAAAACGCAGCTCACCGCTATCTGCAACCGGCAAATTCAGGCGGATATTATTGTTATGTTCCAACACAAAACGGATATCGAAATGAGTCAATGCCAGACGGCGCACGATTTCTTCAATATGACCAAATTCAGTCGCCTGTTTTTTTAAGAATTTGCGACGTGCGGGTACATTAAAGAATAAATCCTGTACCCGGATATGGGTACCTTTTTTTGTTGCAACCGCTTGAATTTCCTGATGATCAAAAGCCGTACCATTGACTTCTACCTGATAACCGATGCCTTCATCATTTTGACTGCTGGTCAGGGTCAGGCGTGACACCGCAGCAATCGATGCCAAGGCTTCGCCACGAAAACCCAAACTGACAATGGCATGCAAATCATCTGCCGTCTGGATTTTACTGGTGGCATGCCGCATGACGGCCAGAGCCAAATCGTCAGGATGAACCCCATGACCATTGTCCATGATTTCAATGAGGGTACTGCCGCCTTGCTCAACCCGAATAATAAGCTCCGTCGCACCCGCATCAATTGAATTTTCTAATAATTCTTTGACCACCGATGCAGGACGTTCAATCACCTCACCTGCTGCAATCTGGTTCGCCAGTGCAGGATTAAGG
The DNA here is from genome assembly GCF_049808495.1 of Acinetobacter sp. G11. NCBI lineage: Bacteria > Pseudomonadati > Pseudomonadota > Gammaproteobacteria > Moraxellales > Moraxellaceae > Acinetobacter > Acinetobacter sp. G11. The sequence goes on along the minus strand of NZ_JBNCAT010000002.1, from coordinate 22,021 downwards.
GTATGAATACGGCGTTCGCTTAAATTATCACGCATTGTTAAAATGGCTCTCTAATGCTTGGTTTAATGCTGCAGACGAGAAACTTAAACTTGCAGTACGCGTCAGCTCATCTTCAGACTTTTCAATATTGATGATCAGGTCAGGTTGTGGGATTTCATCGCCACCTTTGGATGGCCATTCAAATAAAAATAGCGCATTCAGCGTTTCCAAATAGTCGCGAATGCCCATCAGCTCCAGTTCATAAGGGTCATTTAAACGGTATAGGTCGAAATGGAAGATGTCTTTTCCATGAATATTATACGGTTCCACCAAGGTATAAGTCGGGCTTTTTACTGCACCTTGATGTCCTAAACTTTGCAAAAAATAGCGTGTCAGTGTGGTTTTACCTGCACCTAAATCACCAATTAAATAAATTACACCTGTTGTAAAATGCTGCGCCAAAACCTGTGCTAAATTTTGGGTATCGTCTTCATTGTTTAAAGCCAAATTAAATGAATACTGCATATTACTCACGACAAAATTTAAAAGAACAATTATGATAGCATCGCACCGCTTTATTGCCCATGTTCACACTTCCAAATATGGAACTTTTCCTGCATTTCATTGTAAATAGCAGGATATTATGCACAGCAGATTGATCTACCACAAATCACATGACCAGTACTGAATTTCTTCCGCCTATGATTGAGGGTGTTAGCGCAAGTAAAGTTTTTTTGCCTAAAACCTCTCCTGCACCAGACAGTGTATATCAATATCTTTGTCAGCAATTTGCGCATATCGCGCCTGCTGAATGGCAACAACGTTTTGCCGATGGTTTAATTTACGATGCCGCAGGCAATATCTTAACGGTTGATGCACCTTATAATGAAAATAGTCATGTGTTCTATTACCGCTTTTTAGCTCATGAAATACCTGTTCCTTTTGAACATAAAGTTTTATTTGAAAATGAACATTTACTGGTTATCGACAAACCGCATTTTTTAACCATCAGTCCGACCGGACAATATGTCCAGGAAACGCTTTTAGTTCGCTTAAAGAAACAGACCGGCAATGAATTTCTAACCCCGATTCATCGTCTGGACCGAGAAACTGCCGGTGTGGTTTTATTCTCAAAACAGGTTGCTAGCCGTGCAATCTATCAGGAGATGTTCGCCAAACGTGAGGTGAAAAAAACCTATCATGCCATTGCACCGTTTCATGCCGATTTAACATTTCCCTGCTATACACGTTACCGCATGGAAAAAGGTGAACCCTTCTATACAATGCAAGTGGTTGAAGGCAAAATAAATAGTGAAACAGAGATTGATCTGATCGAACATGATGCAGCGTGGGGAAAATATGAGCTGAAACCGACCACCGGCAAGCAGCACCAGCTTCGCGTGCACTTGCACAGCTTGGGCATTGCCATTAAAAACGACCCCTTTTATCCAACAATACAACATAAAAGGGAAGATGATTTTTCTGCACCGCTGCAACTGTTAGCCAAGCATCTTGCATTTATTGACCCCCTAAGCGGGCAGGCCATGGCTTTTTCATCTCATTTCGAATTGACATTGTAATATGCTTGTCATTACAAAATATTTTGGTAAATCGAGTGTATGAATATTGAAATTACATTCAATTTGATTAAAATAAATGCTGAAAAGTTAAGTAATTAGACGTATTTAAAAAATCATGAGAAAAACCGAAGTTTATCAAATACGACTTGATTCCCAAGAAAAAAAGCAAGCTTTTGCAGTGTTTAAACAATTGGGCATTACGCCAGCACAAGCTGTCCGACTGTTTTTCAAGCAGGTTGTTTTAACAAAATCCATTCCATTTTCTATTGAAAATCAAAATATTAATCTTGATCAACTGCAGAAAATCCGAAAATTAAAACAACAACAAAACACTTTAAACGCTCCTGCAGAACAAGCTGTTTCTCATGACCAGGACTTTGATCTGGATGATGACCATTTAGACTTATTTGAAGAACTGAATGCGATTTTGGGTGAAAGTGACAAAACTTAACAGTGTCGCATTTACAAACAAAATTTAGAAAAATTCTCATAAAAACTTAGGTATGCTTCATGCAAAGACTATAAAAAAGCATGGAGTATCGCATGATCGTACGACGCGCCTCTTTAGAAGATTTACACCCGCTTTCTGTTCTTTTTGATGAATACCGTCAATTTTATGGTGCTTCTTCTAATCTGGATGTATCTTATCAATTTTTAAAGCAGCGATTTGAAAATCAGGAAAGCGTTATTTTCATTCATGTCAAAGATGATGTTTTTACCGGTTTTATTTTGTTATATCTGGGTTTTTCTTCGGTGGCTTGCGCAAATTATTACATTCTGGATGATGTTTACGTCACCCCGACTTTTCGTCGTCAGGGTTCAGCCAAACAGCTCATCGATACTGCAATTTTATTTGCTCGTCATGAAAATGCTCAGCGGATTAGCCTGCAGACTCAAAAAAACAACTATCAATCCCATCAACTTTATCAACAAATGGGCTTTGTTAAGGATGATGAATTTCAAATCTATCATTGTTTCCTGAAATAATCATTAAACCGTCATTCGTGTCTTGGCCAGTTCCACCTGTTCCGGGCTTAAATAGATCCAATGCCCTTCTTCCAATTCTGTGCATGTCAAGGCGCCGATTTGCTGACGATGCAATCGCTCCACCTTATTACCGACTGCCGCCAACATTCGCTTCACCTGATGATATACACCCTGATGAATCGTGAATTGCAATTCGTTTTCGGCCAGTAGAATGATATCCGTCGCGGCAAAAATACCCGCTTCATTGCGCAATTCCACACCCTGCTCTAGCTGCTGAATTTGCCCTGCCGTTACAGGATCGGCGGTTTGCATACGGTAAACTTTGGCCACATGTTTTTTCGGGTGGGTTAGAGCTTGCAGAAATTGCCCATCATCAGTCAGCAACAACAGTCCACTGGTGTCCTGATCTAATCGCCCCACACACTGTAAGCCGCGATTCATCAATACATCGTCAAACAAGTCAAATACGCTAAAATGATGGGTGGCCTGATGGGAACACTCATAACCTTGCGGCTTGTTTAGGGCAATATACACCTTTTCCCGATAATCAAAGCTTTCACCATAGACCGTAAAAGTTAAATCCTTTAAATCCAGCTTATGTTTGGGATTGCTGATGACTTCACCTTGAATGGCAATCGCTCCGTTTTTAATGAGCTGCTGGCAATGTTTACGCGAACCAAAGCCCTGCGATTGCAACATCTTTTCCAACAACATAGACCCAACCTTTTACTCTCACGGAATGCGCATTCTATACTGAAATGACGGCTTTTTTTATTGTTCCCGCTTTTTCAGGCAAATCTTTTATCAAAACCTTATACAATAGCGATGATTCATCACTTTCTCCCTTAAAATCATGTCCCATCTCGATTTAAACCTGATTGTTCTACTGGTGTTATTGGCCTGCGGTATTTTTAGCCACAACAGTGCCGTAACGATTGCTGCGGGGGTACTGATCGTTTTTCGCATTACCCCGCTGAGTGAATATTTTCCTTATCTGCAACAACACGGTTTAAATATTGGCATCATCATTTTAACCATTGGAGTACTTACGCCTATTGCCAGTGGCAAAATTCCCGGGGATGCCATTTTAAAATCCTTTTTAAGCTTCAAATCATTGCTTGCCATCGCCGTTGGCGTACTGGTCGCATGGCTGGGTGGACGCGGGGTCAAACTGATGAGCAACCAGCCAGATGTGGTTGCAGGATTGCTGATTGGTACAGTTGCAGGCGTGGCAGTATTGCGCGGCGTTCCTGTCGGTCCTTTAATTGCAGCAGGGATATTGACCCTGTTTATTGGACATTCTTAAGTTTTTAATTTCAAGCCTGACAACGGGTGATTGGCAGGCTTGATCTGCACAATTTATGCAGCTTTTCGAAATAGAATTCTGGTTAAAAGCATACCGATGAGTGACAGTGTGGCCATTAAAATTCCCACCAAAAACCATCCACCTGTGGCCATTACAATTGAGGCAATCAAAGGCGGCAACAGGAATTGTGAGGTGGCAGAAAATTGCAACACCAACCCGATTGTGGTGGTAATGGCAATCGGCTTTGCGGAAAAATTTAACACTTGAGAAAACACGACCGCTGCGACCAAACCGCCAAACAATGAAAAGTTCAAAACCAATATAAATTGCAGAATAAAGGGCAAGAATTCGCGTAACAGATAAAAACTCAGGGCACAGACCATTAAGGTGGCAAAACCGGTTTGGACTAAAGTTTGAGGCCGAAAACCACGCTGTAACAGTAAGCCACACCCAAAGGTACCAACCGCATTGGCAATCGCCACGATTGCCGTTAAGGCCCCGGCAACCGCTAAAGAAACTTGATATTGCTGATAAATGCTGGGCAAAAAACCGACCAGACTTAACCATTGTCCGGCATATACACCAAAAACAGTCGCCAGAATCCAGGCTGGAGGATGTTTTAAAGTCAGCTTAATTAAATCAAGTATTGCAACCGATTGGGTATGGGTTTGCACGGTGGGAATAACCGTGTAAATCACGCCAGCCAAAGCGAGTGATAATATCCCGAAACCCATCCACACCCCTTGCCAGCCCATACTATTGATCAGGAATGGCGTACACAGCAAGCCTATTCCCATTCCGCCTCCCATATAGGCACTCCATAGGCCCATCTTGGCTTGCAACTGCTCGACTGGAACCAGTTGACGGATAAAAGCGGGACCACTCAAGGTAATCAGTAAAAATCCGAAACCTTCAACCACGCGCAGTGCCAGCAACGTCGGGAATGCCCGTACAAAACCACCGCTAAAACTGGCAATTGCGAGTAAACTCAGACCCAATAGTACACAGCGTTTTAAGCCAATTTTAGCGGTATAGCTGCCCAGCAAAAGTGCCATGCACATGCCTGCAACTTGCACCAGGGACAATAAAAAACCGGCTTGCACCAAGCTGATGCCTAACTCGGCTTGCAGAACAGGAACCGCAGGTGGCAACTTGCCTACATGCATGGCAGCGACAAATCCTGCTGCAATAATCCATAAATCTTTGCTGAGCCAACGCACGGAACTCACAACCCTTCTCCCTTGGTGATTCCAGCATTAGACTAGCAAGAATAAAAACGGTTATTTATCGTTGATTTGAATAAGCTAAGAGCTTGCAACAATCAATCCGCCATTAGCTCAAATCATGAAAAATTTCCCTATAAAGCCTTGATCCTGTAACAAATTCAAGCACGAATTTTTAAGCAGAATAATACGGATTACGTTTTTGCGAGAATTTTTCCAGTTGTTTCAGGAAACCCTCAAAATAGCTTTTTTCTTTTTCCTCAGTTCGATAACCTGCATATAAAGTACGGCGCAAACCACTTGCAGCAACACAGTCTAAACGGCGTGAAGTCACCCAGCCCTTTTGCTCATATTCATTCACGACCCAGTCTGGAAGTGCTGCTATACCACGCCCACTGGCCACCAGTTGAATCAGCATCTGGGTCAGATCCGTGGTCCGGATCTGTTTCGGCTGTATATTGGCAGGAATAAACAGTTTCGCCATGATGTCCAGACGGTGCTTATCGACTGGATAAGTAATCAGGGTTTCCTCCGCCAGTTCTTGCACGGTGATGCGTTCTGCACGTACCAGCGGATGGGTATTGGATAAGACCAGACGTGACTCATATTCAAAAATCGGGAAATATTCAATGCCTTTTAAGGCAATCGGATCTGCCGTAATCAACAGGTCAAATTCGGCATTTTGCAGCAGTTCATGCGGATTGGCTTCAAAACCTGAAGCAAAATCAAGATCTACATCTGGATATTGCTGACGATATTGATTCAGCAAGGGCATTAACCAGTCAAAACAGCTATGACATTCAGAGGAGAAAATAATCCGCCCCGTCTGGCCATGCACAATACGGGTAATGTCTGTCTGGGTAATCTGGATTTGTGGCAATACATCATCCGCCAATTTCAGCAAGCGCTGCCCCACATTGGAAAAAGTGACCGGACGGCTACGGCGATTGACCACCTCCACTCCATACCAGTGATCCAGTTCTTTCAGCTGATGAGAAATGGCTGATGGCGTTAAACACAGGTCATTGGCAGCAGCCACTAGTGAACCATGTTCACGCAATGCCGTTAAAGTTTTTAAGTGACGAATTTCAAGCATGAGCGAAGACCAGCAAAGCACGGCTTTGCCTGAGCGCAAGACGAGAAGCTATGCTTCGAGTGGCAAGGCTTAGACAAAATCATTAAAAATAATCTTCGCAACGCTTTCAGCTATGCTGGAAGTGCGAAGAGGCAATAAAAGCACGGCTTTACCTGAGCGCAAGACGAGAAGCTATGCTTCGAGTGGCAAGGCTTAGACAAAACCATTAAAAATAATCTTCGCAAGGCTTTCAGCTATGCTGGAAGTGCGAAGAGGCAATAAAAAGCAGCTTTGCCTGAGCTCAAGACAAGAAGCTATGCTTCGAGTGACGAGGCTTAGACAAAGCTTTAAATAAATAAGATTAATAATTTGAAGTTATTCGCACTACTAAAACGAATAATCAAACCAATAAGTGAATATTTTTCAATATAACATTAAATTAATTAGTATGTTTCATGTTTAATTTTATTTGATGAGGTTTTCAACAAAAATAATCTTTCTTTTAAGAAAATTTCTTCATACGCACATGGGCTATTGAAACTTTAAAGACCGCTTAGCATAAATTACAGAGGGATACAGAGGTGATTAGCATTGCAACTTCTTGTTCTGGTTTAGCTCTATTAAAAGGGCTGCATGAGCAAGGTGATTCAAATGCGATTGACCTGGTTGTCTATGATGCTCACAGTCCGCATACATCAAGTATAGAAACATGCCTAAGTAAAATTGATGGCACGCTTAAGAGCATTGCAGAAAGTTTATGGGTGAATCCAGTTTGTGACTTGAACACGCGGGCATGGGATAAAAGACTGCCTTGGCAACTTTGTTGCAATGGCTAAAGAAGGATCGAAAGAATGAGAGGCTGCCTCATCCATTTACATGGCATAGGATTTTCAAAACAAGTGAGCTTCTTTTAGAGAATATTTTTAACCTTAAAACATTATGACTCAGCTAAAGTTGTAATATTGCCCTGTACTAAAGTCATACAGACTAATGGTCGAACCGGAAACCGTGATTTCATAATAACTCGAGTTGCCATAATGGTAACCCTCATATTTCTTGATTCCTTTCTTTTTTAAACTGATAAATTCACTATGACCATAGTCATACAGGTTAAATTCCCGGCCGGTATTTCGTCCTTCAAAAACTGCTGAGCGCTGATAATCATAAAGTTTTGCCTCATGTGCATTTACATTACCGCTGATTTGGGGATATGCACTTTCATTATAATCATAAATATTTGATTTATGATTGCCAAACTCCAGCTTGGCCACCACTAGGGCAAGCGCTGCTCTCTGATACTGTTTCATATATTTTCCTTTTCATTTTTTTTATTTTCATTGAATGAAAAAATCATCCTGTTTTTTTCAACGTTAAAACTGACCCAGCTTATTGTTAATCACAACCAACATAACAAATTATTTTTGCGGCTCAAAGTGATTATTTTTTACAAGGCTCCCTTGGAGTGAGTTCCATGACCTGCGTGCTCTACATATACGCATTTCAACCTGTCAGGGACGCATCAATCCAGCAATTCCAGCGAAGACATCCGCCATTCTTCAATGCCTAATCATCAACCAGTCCCAATCATCAATTTTAATCTACAACGCAAGCCATGTGTGAAATGTCAACGGACCGTAAATATCAGCTTACTCTGGCAATTTTTTTCCGCAATGTGGGCAATAGGCATATTGCTCGCGTTCTTGCTTTAATGCTTCTTCTCGCTGTTCACGTAGCAACTGGAAAACAATATCTCGAGTTTGATGCGAAGTGAGCCCCACCTCTTTGCGAATAATCTCTATTTTCTCCTGATCCCTCAATAAATCAATTTCCGAACTCTGCAATAGCTCTCTAAACTTTATTTCCAGATTTTGCTTACGCTGTTCCAGTTCGTGCGTTAAACCAGTGGCCAAAATACCTGCCGGCAAAGCAGCCAGCCCGACGCCTAAAATGGTAATAATTGCGCCAAAAAAACGCCCCAACGGGGTAATCGGCGTAACATCCCCATAACCTACAGTGGTCAGGGTCACTACGGCCCACCACATGGAGGCAGGAATGGAGGTAAACACCTCTGGCTGGGCTTTGCTTTCGACCACATAAATACTCGCAGCAGCCATCATGATCATAATGCCTAAAATAAAAATGACTGCCTGGAACGATCCTTTTTCTCGCTCAATCACACGCAATAGAATTTGCAGGGAAACAAAATAACGGGTTAATTTTAACAGTCGTATCAGCCGTAAAATTCTCAGGAAACGTAGGTCAATCGGCACCCAGAAATTAATATAAGCCGGCAGAATGGCCAATAAATCGATAATTGCGGCACCACTTTTGACCCAGTTCAGGCGATTTTTCCAGGCACTGTAAAATGGATTTACTTCGGCAACCGACCAAAAACGCAGTAGATATTCAAGCGAAAAAATGAAGATAGAAAAATATTCGAAAAAATCGAAAAATGCTGCATAGGATTGATACAGGTCATTCACCGACTCCAATAACACGGCTGCCGCATTGCCCAGAATCAGTAAAATTAAAAAATAATTGATCGCCCGACTAAATTTTGTTTCGTAGTCTTCATTATGTAAATTGTTATAAACGAATTTTCTTAGTGTATACCACGTAGTAAATGCCATAGCCGTGCATATCGTGATTGAAAGGACTTTAGTTTAACCGAAGTTTGCGATGATGTAATGAATGATCAATACATCCTGACTGATCATTCATAAGCAGGAGTTTGATGATGCTTATTCTACAAACAACAAAGCCAAACGCACCTGATCATAACCCATACGCGGACTGGTCGCTTCCACAATCGGGCGCAGCTTGATTGCACCATCTTCACTAAAGTTTTCAGGACTTTGACGCTTCATTAAACGCTTATAGATTTTCCGTACCTGTTCCACCACCTCATCGCCCGGATGAGCCACGGAAATGTCCAAGCCCTGCTCTTTATGCAATTTCGCCAGATGATTGATAATGGTCGCTGGCGTCAAACCGCGCTCAACGGCAATATCCTGAATTTCATAGCCTTCTTCAAACAGTTCACGGGTTTCATCCAGTGTGGCAGTGGCATAATTGGTTTTGCCGCCACTTTTGGCAATTTTCTTCTCGTTACGCTGAATTTCAGCTTCATTCAGGGTACCACCACAATGACGGATAAAGGCCTTATGCTGCAGTGTTAAATCGATCAGTTCAAAGTGGTTTTCCGCTTCTTCCGACAGTTCCTGAAAACGGCGATCCGCCTTGATGGCCAGACTGTCCAGTTCCAAAGCCTGTTCATTCATGCCCAGCAATTTTAAACCGCTTAATGCTTTTAAACGCGACAGTGCCACATAGCCCTGACCTTTTTCAAAAGTATGCGCCAGGTTAATCTCGGCCGCTTCCAGCGTCATGCCTTGTGATTTATGAATGGTAATGGCCCACGCCAGACGTAATGGAATTTGCTGAAAACTGGCAATGGTTTTACCGGCATCGTTATCGACCGACCAGGTTTCAGGCTCCACCAGCAGTACCGTACCATCGGTCAGTTTTACCTTGGGCAAAATGCCATATTCATCATCTTCTTCAAAGCCAATGACCTCGCCCAGACTGCCGTTGATATAGCCCATATCAAAGTTGTTTTTAACAAACATGACCTTGGCATTTTTCTTTAAAGTCAGGTTTTCAGGTGCACGTACGGACGATTTCAAGGTTTCAATCAGCTTGTCATTACCATCACAGATCGCGTCAAACTGCTTGCTTTCAGCATCGATGGCATTCAGATGCTTAAAGTTGATGCTATCCACATCCATATTGTGGGTATATAAGCGGGTAAAGGTTTCTCCCACATCCTGCTGCCGGGTCTGTTCCAAAGCTCGAAGATGTTCAGCGCTTATGCTTTGGCTGCGAATGGCATTTAAAATATCATTTAAATAGTCATTGCCCTGGCGGTGCTGCTCGGTCAGATAACAGACCCGAAATTTGGCTTCCACCCATGCATCAGACATAAAGCAGAATTTGTCCCGGTTACGTTCATCATTTTTACCTACTGGCGGCAACTGGAAGAAATCACCGGCGACAATGACCTGAATCCCGCCAAAGGCTTCATCACTTTCTTTAAAATATTTTAAAACCTGATTGACCAGATTCAACTGCTTGGCATGCAGCATAGAAATTTCATCAATAATCAGTACCTGGGCATTTTCCAGATGCTCTTTGAGGTACTTGCGTTCTTTCATGTTTTTCAGGTCAGCATCACCCAGAAAATCCTTGATGCCGATTCCCGCCCATGTATGAATGGTCATGCCATTCATATGCGTTGCCGCAATACCAGTGGATGCTGTAATCGCCACAGGCACCTTGCGGGCTTTTAAATAATTGATGTACTGATTGAGTGTATAGGTTTTCCCTGCACCAGCCGAACCTGTTAAAAAGACATTTTCGCCCGCTTTCAAAAGCTTGAGTGCAGTTTCTTGTTTCATAAGACCTATAACCGTAAATTAACGGCTATAGCCTACCGATTTTTTTGCTAAAAGTTAAGCCCGGAAAAAAGTTTAGCGACAGCGGCTGTCACTTAAACGGCGCAAACTGGCCATTTAACCAGGAGATAAATTGCAGCGCGATATTGACAAAAAGATATTCGGTTTTTCTGTTGTGCGGATATTCCAGCTGGTCATAAATCAGCTGACCTTCACGCAGGTAACAGCCTAAAGTCATATGCAGCTTGCCGGTTTGCGAGACCATATGAAAAGCCACATACTCTCTTTCAATAATCCGCTGTGCATAACTGGCAGCCAGACAATTTTGACATCTTTGCGACTCTTCAATAATCCGGTCCAGATCTGTCAATTCTTCAAAGCTCCAGCTGGAAAAGTGCATGACTTTTTCCGGCATTAAAGGCTGCCATACTGAAGCTGCATAACTTGACTTTAACTGGCTGATAATTTCCTGCTTCTGGATGTAATTATGCCAGTCCGTGGCCTGATGATAAAACCCGATCCAGCTGGTACTTTTCGCTACAGGTTGATTATCCTTAAAAAACTCAACCAGATAATCGCGCACATAGGAGTCGAACACCGACACCCGGATATTTCGGCCACGCAGGTAAAAGATCTGCCTAAACTCATCCAGCTGCATTTTATAGCGTTGCAACACGCTATAAAATTCTCGATTCTGATGGGTTTCCGGTCGGATATAAGCCATTAAATCATCGCCGAAAACCCGGGTTATTTTGTGCAGGTACAACATATAGGCCTGCATCACCCGGCTTAAACGCAAATAGATTTTCTTCACGGTTTGCTCATTGCCTTGGGTGACATTGCGCATTAACTCCATCCATTCATCCAGATACAAAATAGATGGACTGATGGCAATACGCTGGTCATCCAAAGCCTGATTATGCCCTTTAAGCATCACACTATGATTATGTTCATGCTCAAACCAGGCTTCCTGCATGGCAAAATAATGACAGCTATGAATAAACATGCGTGCTGAACAATGCTGAAAGTACTGCAAGGTGGCTAAAATAACTTGAGGATGAACCTGACTGCTATCAATAAAACTGAATGCCGTGACTGCAACCCGTACACTGCTCTGCTGAATATTGCGGCTCAGCCAGTCCAGTACCTCGGCGGACTGTTTAAACAGCCAGTTTACCGCTCGCGGATAATCAAATAAGGGCAATTTTGCGACTTTCTTTTGCCAGACTCCGGTCGAACTGTGCAGAAAATTATGCTTGGAGAGTAAATTATCACGCTGCCAGAGTTCACGCCGCATCAAACGAACAAAGCCCAGCAAGGCAGGTTGCTCGCAAGCATGCCGATAGAGCAAATGGATATCATCCTGATGTTCCATTAGTTCATTCAAGTTAAAGCGCTCTTCAAATGAAAGCGCCATTATGCGGTACATCGCTGCAGGCAAACACTGGGCTGCACTAAAACAAAATTCATCCAGCGCTTCCATTAAAGCTTGCAAGGGTAAAAATTCATTTCCATACACCCGTTGTACTGAACAGATCTCCTGCAGCATCTGGATCAGCGCTTCAGGCAAGGCCGTTTTATTCACGACATAATCTGTCAAAACGGCACAAGAATAGATATTGGCTTTCATCATCAGCTGATCAATGATTTCAGCTTCAAGCAAGGAAAGATTTTTCAAATAAGCCCGCACCCGCTCGGCACCATGCACCCACAGATACACCTGATCGAGTAAGAGCTGGCGCAGCTGCTGGGCTTTTTGACGCAGATACAGAGAATGTTGCGGCTTTAAGTCATTGGTGAGAAAGTACAGATCATGCAGTATGAATTCTTCCAGCGATTCAGCTTTTTGTCCCCGATAAGTGAAATCAAAATGCAAAATACTGGTCTGCGCCGACTCAGGGGCATGAAATTGCAACTGAAACAACCCATTGGCCACGTGTACAATATGCCGTTCCTGATCGATACGAAACATATTTTGTGCATTCAGCTCACCAACAATATTGAGCTGATCTTGAAAAATTTCATTGAGATTTTTAGAAATTCTGAGTAACTGTTTCGCAATCCCTTGATCTTGCAGTACTAAACAATCCTGTTCCATACTCGCCTCAAATTAAATGATCATCCTAAAATGAATTTAATCATATAGTAATCTAATCCAGATACTGTATGCCGAGTTCATAATTTAATCAAATTTGCTCGATGAATCCTTAAAGCCTAATGACTGGTTCATCCATTTATCATTGTGGAAATAAAATACAGGTCAAGCCTGTTCAAGCTTTTTTGTGATCGCGCTGCTGTTTTAAATATTCTAAAGCCGCATAAATTTGTTGCTGAATCTGATCGCGAAAATCTTTTAATTGTTCCGTATTTTCGATATGCATTAAATTCTGTCGCGGCATAAATTGAAAATAAAAAGGCAGGCGCTTCGGAATGATACTTTTTGGCAAGGATGGAATGACATCGCCATGGCGCAACCATTTATCCAGTTGCGGCAACTTTAACAGTGTTTGAAACCACGCGCTTTCAATAATCCGATTGGCATCGAAGCCCAGCTCAAAGATTTCATCACCACCTAAGGCAGCAAAAGGCACAATATCATAGTTAAATTCTTGCGCGAGTTTTAGAAAACCGTAACGCTGTTTCCAGATCAGCTGGTAGGCCTCACCTTTTCTTTTTAAAACTTCCCGCCCGCCTCCAGGAAAGACCAGAATCGAATAACCCTGCTGCATCGCTGCACGGATATATGCTTTTTCGCCATCGACCGCACCGAACTTCTTAAACAGGGTACGCCAGCCAGGCAAATAAAAATGGCCATGATCAGCAACACTGACCACAGCCACCTGATGATGATTATATAAATAATCAATCAGCACCGGGGAATCAAATATCCCATAAAGGGTGTGATTCCCGACATACATTGCAGGTCTGGCAGCATCAATATGTTCAGCTCCCAAAAAGGTTGGGGTGAAATACAGTTTGGACAATGCGCTGAGGCATTTAATCCATCTTGCATCATGCTCGACCTGCAATAGATGATTCCTTATGCAACAACGTGTTTTTGTACCAGAACCGAACCGACCGAATAACCCGCACCAAATGAGCAAAGTACGCCGTACTCGCCATCATTCACTTCATGTGCGGTGCGGTGTAAGGCAATGATCACGCCTGCAGAAGATGTATTGGCAAATTCATCGAGAATAATCGGCACAAGCGAACGGTCAGCATCTTTACCAACGACATATTTCAAGATCAGGTCATTCATGCTGGCATTGGCTTGATGCAGCCAGAAACGCTTCACGTTAGTTGGCGCAATTTCGTTTTTCTCAAGTTGCTTGGTGATGATTTTCGCAACCAGCGGACACACCTCTTTAAACACTTTACGACCGTCCTGACGGAACAGCTTGTCATCCACCACGGCATCTTCACTACGGTTCAAGTAACCGAAGTTGTTGCGGATGTTGTTGGAAAATTGCGTAAACAAATGCGTATCTAAAATGTCAAAACCGGTTTTAGTGGTCGTATCTTCAATAATTGATGCCGTAGCCACATCACCGAAAATAAAGTGACAGTCGCGTGAACGGAAATCGGTATGGCCAGAGGTAATTTCTACATTGACCAATAACACGCGGCGTGCACCGCTTTTGATTGCATCAGCTGCCTGTTTTAAACCGAAAGTTGCAGCAGAACAGGCAACGTTCATGTCATAGGCATAGCCTTGAATGCCCAAAGCTGTTTGAATCTCAATCGCTACAGCAGGATAAGCACGCTGGATATTTGAACATGAAAGAATCACGACATCGATATCTTCAGCCGTGACACCGGCATTTTCCATCGCCTGTTTGGCAGCGGTTACGCCCCATTCCGCTTGAATAGAAAGCTCATCATTGCTGCGTTCTCGTAAGCGTGGATATAAACGTTTTGGGTCTAGGACGCCTGATTTTTCAGCAACATAGCGACTTTTAACACCAGACGCCTTTTCAATGAATTCTGCATTCGAACCGCGAAGCGCTTCAATTTCACCCGCTGCGATTTTATCCGCATTGTCGTGGTTAAACTGTTCCACATAAGCATTTAAACTTTCAACCAATTCATCATTGCTAATCGATTCTTCTGGGTGATAAAGACCAGTACCGGTAATACGAATGCCCATGTAAAACTCCCGTTAATTTTGCGCTATGTTAATTCATGCCTGATTGATTCCATACTTTTTGCAATCGGGTTGGAGAAACCGGCATCTTTGTTTTCATTGGCTGTGAGAACAGGGAAATGCGGAACTCCTCGACCATAAAGTACAAATCTTTCAGGCGAGCGTCATTTTTAAACTTAAACAATTTTTCCATCCATGGGTCAACTTGATCGATGGCAGAATTGTCTCTTTGCAGGTTATTGGGCAAGCGCTCCAAACGCAAGACCAATGCCTTCAAATAGCGTGGAAATTCCTGCCAGATATCCGAAGATTTCACATACACACAGTTGGAAAGATTCATCAAATCAAGCTGATCCTCAATGTCATCGATATTTTTTCCAAAGATAGAATCGTCGAGAACCAATAATTTCCGACGAATATCCTGCCACTGGATATAAATATCGCTGAGTATAGATAATGCCACTTGACCATGAGTTAGGAAAGATTTTTTTACATTTAAAAGCAAGTTTTGAAATTCTTCAGCATTGACAGGAAGCTCATTTATGGTCATCTGAAGTGTGGCATAAACCAACATCTGCTCCAGTTGGGCCTTGTCACCCAGCGGTGAATAGGCCAAAGCCAGCGGTTTCGGAATCTGTTTTTTCAGTTGACGAATCAAATCGCCCAGCTGCAAATAGACCAGATGAATCACCCCTTCCCGATGCTGTTTAATGGCTTCAGCCTGATCATTAAAGGTCTGAATCACCACACCGGATTCGTCTTTAGCCTCCAGCTTTGCAAATGCTTTGGTCGGTACCAGTGCCTGATATTGTTTCACAACAACACCGGTCACTTTTTGCGAAGCTTCAAAAGTGAAATTTTCCGGGAAAGTCTTAAATTCGCCCTTTAGCTGCTTGACCGGACTATGCGTTTCAGTACGGCAGCGTGCTTTCAGTTCAGACAGATCCCGGCCTTTTTCAATCACACGGCCCTTTTCATCAATCACTTTAATAAACGGCAGCAAATACTGTTCGACACGCTCAAAAGAAAAGTCTTTTTCGGAAATTTGTTCGCCACGCAGTTGAAAAGCCAGGAAGCTGAAAATATGCTCGCGTAAATTGACCGCATCTATTGCCTTCATCAGTTTACGTGCGGTGTCCGGAATCGGCACCAGATTACGGCGCTTGTCTTTAGGCAAAGATTTTAACAAAGCTTCGATTAAATCCTGACGCCAGCCCGGAATTCCCCATGACCAGATGTTTTCATCCACTTGTGGCAAGGCCTGTACTGGAATTTTAACCGTTGCACCATCTTCATCATGACTCGGATCAAAACGGTAACTGGCCGCCAGACGCAATGTACCATTATGCAAATAATCCGGAAATTGCTGCGTGGTTGGACGGTCGTTCATCCACAATGCATCATCTTCGACAAATAAATAGCGCGGATTTTGCGGCTCGACCGTTGCACGCCAGTCTTCAAAACTACGGCGGCTGGCCACTTCTGCCGACACTTTAGAGGCATAGAATTGATAGATGGTTTCTTCATCCACCACCAGGTCACGACGACGCAGCTTGTCTTCTACCCTTTCCACTTCTTCCAGCTTCAGCAGGTTGTGTTTCAAGAATGGCGGCGTGATACCCAAATTCCCGGTGGTTAGAGCATCACGCAGGAAAATTTCATGTGCAGCAGCCTGATCGACCTTTTCATAGTTGACCTGACGTTTCGGCTCTACAATCAAACCGAATAATGAAATCTGGTCATAGGCATTGACCACACCGGCCTTTTTCGACCAATGTGGCTCGAAATAATGATGTTTTAGCAAATCACGCGCAGCCAGCAGAATCCATTCCGGTTCAATTTTTGCAAGTGTGCGCAAGTACACCTGAGATGTTTCCACCATTTCAAAAGCCATCACCCACGGCGTATTGGTCTTATGCAAGGTGGATGCCGGGAAAATACGGGCTTTTTGCTGACGCACGGCCATAAACACATTGCGCTCATCAGTTTTATTGGCAATAAAAGACAATAAACCGGTCAGCAAGGCACGATGCAGGTTTTCATAGCTGGCTTTCTTTTCATTAAAGGACAGCTTCAAGCCTTTTGCCAAATCCACCAGCTGTTCATGAGTTTTTTTCCATTCCCGCAAACGCAGCCAGCTCAGGAAGTGATTGCGGGCAAAAGTACGACGCTTGTTTTCGCTCATACTTTCGCGATTGGCATGCAAGGTTTCCCACAGTTTTAAATAAAACAGGAAATCTGAATCTGCTTCACGGAACAGCGCATGTTTTTGGTCTGCCTGCATCTGTTTATCCGCAGGACGTTCACGTGGATCTTGCACTGCTAGCGCAGCGACAATGACCAGGACTTCATTCAGCACACCAAAATGCGCACCACCCAAAATCATCCGGGCCAACCGCGGATCAATCGGCATTTTTGCCATCTGCTGACCGATTTTGGTTAATCCACTGCTTTGAAGTCCTCCTTTATCAAAGGATGAGGAGTTTTTCTCCGCAAGAGGAGAATTTGCATTTGGATTTTGACCTTTAGGGGGATTTTTCTCAGAAAGTGCCCCAAGCTCAATCAGCAATTTACGCCCATCATTCACTAAACGGTGATCTGGCGGCTCAATAAAATCAAATTCTTCCAGTGAACCCAGATTCAGACTTTGCATTTGCAAAATCACCGAAGCCAAGTTGGTTCGTTTAATCTCGGGTTCGGTAAATTCAGGACGGCTTTGGAAATCTTCCTCAGAATACAATCGGATACAGACACCCGGCGCAATACGGCCACAACGGCCTTTACGCTGATTGGCTGCCGCTTGAGACACTGCTTCAATCGGCAAACGTTGCACACGGGAACGGTAGCTATAACGGGAAATACGCGCAAAACCGCTGTCGATCACATAGCGGATATTGGGTACAGTTAAGGCCGTTTCAGCCACGTTGGTGGCAATAATAATGCGTCGCCCACCACCGCCAGGATTGAAAATCTTTTGCTGCTCTGCAATAGCTAAACGCGCATATAAAGGCAAAATTTCGGTGTGCCGTGGTCCATGCTTTTTCAGGGTTTCCTGCAGTTCACGAATTTCCTGTTCGGTACTGGCAAAGATCAGAATATCGGCATGTTCAGGATGGCCTTTTTGCTGTGCATCGGCAAAACATTCTTCTACCGCTTGTACCACTGCACGCGGCAGGTTTTCTTCAAAGTCATCAAACTCGTCGTCATCACTGCCGCCAATGCTCATTTCTGAAATGGGACGATAACGCACTTCTACCGGATAACTGCGCCCTTCCACTTCAAAAACAGGTGCTCCGTTAAAGTAGTTGCTAAAACGGTTTACATCTAAGGTTGCTGAGGTGATGATGACTTTTAAATCTTTGCGGCGTGGCAGAAGCTGCTTTAAATACCCCATGATGAAGTCGATATTCAATGAACGTTCATGCGCTTCATCAATAATAATGGTGTCGTATTTGGTCAAATAACGGTCATTAGCCAGTTCAGCCAGTAAAATACCGTCCGTCATCAAACGAACAATCGAGTCTTGCGAACCTTGCTCGTTAAAGCGAATTTTAAAACCGATGGATTCACCCAGCTTCTCACCCACTTCTTCGGCAATACGCTGTGATACGCTACGCGCAGCCAGTCGACGCGGTTGGGTATGACCAATCATTCCAGTTAACCCGCGACCGGCCAGCATGGCAATTTGTGGTAATTGTGTGGTTTTACCCGAACCGGTTTCCCCAGCCACAATAATCACTTGATG
This sequence comes from Acinetobacter sp. G11, assembly GCF_049808495.1. Lineage (NCBI taxonomy): Bacteria > Pseudomonadati > Pseudomonadota > Gammaproteobacteria > Moraxellales > Moraxellaceae > Acinetobacter > Acinetobacter sp. G11. The sequence continues at coordinate 3,525 of NZ_JBNCAT010000002.1, read as the reverse complement.
CTGTTGAATCGCTTCAATCAACTTGTCTTTATATTGGGTAACAGGAAGGTCCTGATTCAGCTTGACGCTTGGAATACGGCTCAGGCGTTCGCGAACTTTCAGATTGGATTTCTCGAACAGCTCTTGGTATTGTTTTTCGTTGGCATCTTTACCTTTGCGGAGTCGATTTAAACGATGACAGTCACGAGCCATGACCAATTGATCTACATTTAAATGACTGAACACAGATACCTTATCCCAAAACAAAAAATTGAACTGAGTATTTTACGCTGTAACGCAGCCAAGAGAAAGCCAGCCTGATATTTATTGCTGCTATTTTTAAGCGCGACAAGCGTTAGAATCCTTCAGCTTTGGGCACAATCAGGACAATAAACCGGCACTTTATCACTCGGTTTTCCCTTGGCCAGCAGAATGAGAAACCAATAAAATGCTTTGTCCTGAAAACAAATTAAATTTTTAAAAAATTACCCTTGAATTTTACTTGTGCAACCTTCATGTTCTTAGGCAAGCTGAAAAACTGCATATTTGTCATTTAATAATCATTTTTAAATGATTGAATAGATAAAGAGTCAGATTTGGTGGAATTGTAGACTTTATATTAGTTAATTCGGTTTTTCCGATTTCAATAATGTAAAAATACTGTTTCAGCAATAAGAAAAAATTCGCTATCCTTTTGGAAATCAAATACAAACCTCAATCATGGAGACAATGATGAGCTTAATTAATACTGAAGTTAAACCATTTAAAGCAACTGCATTCCAAAACGGTCAATTTATTGAAGTGACTGAAGCTGATCTTAAAGGCAAATGGTCTGTTGTATTCTTCTACCCAGCTGACTTCACTTTCGTTTGTCCAACTGAACTGGGTGACCTTGCAGACAACTACGCTGAATTCCAAAAATTAGGCGTTGAAATCTATTCAGTTTCTACTGACACTCACTTCACTCACAAAGCTTGGCACGATTCTTCAGAAGAAATCAAAAAAATCCAATACGTAATGGTTGGCGATCCAACTTGGACTCTTGCTAAAAACTTTGAAGTATTAATCGAAGCTGCTGGTCTTGCTGACCGTGGTACTTTCGTAATCGATCCTGAAGGCAAAATCCAGATCGTTGAAATCAACGCTGGTGGTGTAGGCCGTGACGCTCAAGAACTTCTTCGTAAAGTTAAAGCAGCTCAATACGTTCACGCTCACCCAGGTGAAGTTTGCCCAGCTAAATGGAAAGAAGGCGACGCTACTCTAGCTCCTTCAATCGACCTAGTAGGTAAAATCTAATTTAAATTAGATTGAACTAATTCAAAAAACCACGCTCTTTAGCGTGGTTTTTTTGGTCACTCGTTTGTTGTTATATTTGATTTATGAAAGATATATATTAATAAACATTTGCAATTTTATTATTTTTACTTTTAGGGTTTACCCTTTAAATAGCCATTTTGAGAAAACCAAAGCTCATCCATAAACCCTTGCCATGGCAAAAATACAATAATCTATGGGTTAAATTAAAAATGGAAAGGTGTACTTTGACAGTATTAATTTTGATCGGTATAGCTGGTGCTATATTTGAAAATCACAACAAATTAAATCTTAATTCCACGCTACCTTTCAGCAATTATTTCTGTTATACATCAATTATGATCTTATCAGTATGGTCATGCTCAGTAAGACATCAAAACGCTTTGGTTATATATGAGGTGCTTATGGGAACAATGCTTGTCGTAACTTCTTATAAATACAGTACATCATCACGCTATTTAAAAATTTTTTATAATAATGGTTCAGCTGAACTGTACCATCCTGTACCTGAATTCATTTATAACAACCTGCTTCGCAGCAGTGATAAGGCAGCATTTGTCCATAAATATCTCGAATATGATTTGCACTTTACCCGGGTTTCAATTGATTAAAAAAATCAGGGTTTATCCCTGATTTTTAAATACCCTGAATTAATTTTTTATTTATAACAAATCATAAATAAGCCTGCGCCAATAGACAGGGTCATACTCATAAAACGTTCATCACTTTTCACCAACGCCATAAATTGTTTAACTTCTGCGGCATGCGAGATCACATTATCGACAAACATGACGCCATTTTCAGGATGCAACATATGCTGCAAATACTGCCAGTAATCTACATAGGCATCCCGTTCGGCATCTAACAAAATAAAGTCATATTGCTGTTCGGCCTTTTCAAGAAAACTTTGTGCATCCCCTACCCAGAAATCAATCATTTCACTCAATTGTAGCTCTTGGGCATATTGCTGAGCTTGCTGGGTACGTGCCGGATCAATTTCTAAAGTAGTGACATGACCTTGGGAAGTCTGTGCTGCATTGGCCAGCCATAAAGTCGAATAACCTGTTGAAGTGCCAATCTCCAAAATATTTTTAGATTGTTGGATGCGTACCTGCATGGCTAAAAATAATGCAGAATCCGGCTCGATATTTCGATAACGCTGAATACGGTCTTTTTGCAAGGCATCAAACTTGATAAAACTTTGATGCAGATCCTGCATTCGTTTCTGGAATGTCTCACTCATGCTCATCACAGCTATTCCCATCTTATTATTCTGTTGAGTCTAGCGTTTATCGAGGTCGTTAATCCAGTTCATGCGGTTTCTTGAATTAATTTAAATCGTGAAACCACTGTCCCATTCTCGAGTGTGACCGTTTCCTGAAACATCTCCAAGGGACGTACCCACATTGAATAATCGCCATATAAACATTGATAGACCACCAGTTTCTCAGCCGTTTCACTATGGGTAGCCACATGAAAGACCTGATATAACTTGCCTTTATAGTGTTGATAAATCCCGGATTTTAGTTGCATTTTTATGACCTTGTTAAAACATGATGCCATCATAATCAAAATTACCCAGAAGTATGCAGAAATTGATAAAAATGCTTTAATTTCTAGTTAATACTTGAATATTCACGCTAAACCAGCATTTACTTAAAACAGTATTTTTTGTAAAAAATTTATCAATCTATTAAACCGATTGTTTTTATAAAAATGAAATGTTTTACCTATTTAAATATTTGTCCTAGTATAGCTTTATTCAATAAGCATTTACTCCCTTGGAGACGTTAGCCATGTTAGACCAAAACACTTCAGCACAACTTAAAACACTCTTGCAACGTCTGGAAAGCCCGATTGAACTGGTCGCAACTTTGGATGGTTCGGACAAGTCGGACAAGATTAAAGAACTGGTGACTGAAGTTGCAGCCTTATCTGATTTAGTCACGGCACGTTTCGACGGTACCAATAAACGTGCCCCAAGCTTTGGGGTAGCCAAGGCAGGTGAACAGCCGCGCGTCAACTTTGCCGGCTTGCCGATGGGACATGAATTTACCTCTTTAATTCTGGCCTTGCTGCAAGTGTCGGGCTATGCACCGAAAGTGTCAGATGAAGTCCTGGCGCAGATCAAGGGGCTGAACCTGATGGCTGATTTTGAGGTGTTCGTATCGCTGAGCTGCCATAACTGTCCGGATGTGGTGCAAGCCCTCAACCTGATCGCGATCTATAACC